>NZ_JBPJWR010000017.1:0-184001 GCF_054108085.1 Flintibacter sp. SJQ-8 | reverse complement strand
CCTTTTCATCATTGATGGCTTTTCGCAGCTTCTTTTCACACTTTTCCAACTCCCGGTTGAGATTTTCCAGCTTTGAGGTATCAGGCAAGGGCAGCGTCCTCCTTTCCCGGTATCAGCACATAAATCCTGTTTGGTTCTCCAACGCCCTGACGCACCCGCATGATAAGTCCGGCGGTTTCCAGTTCATTCAGAGAACGCTTGACCGTCATGGGACTGCGGGACAGGACTGCGGCAATGGCTGTGACAGGGAAGCAGACAAACAGGATTCCGTTCTCGTCCTCTTGCCCTTTGGATAGCATAGCGTCCAGCATCCGGCAGTACATGACCTTTGCGGTGCTGCTGACTGGAAATCCTGTCAACGCTCTGGGAAATGGCATACATGGCGGCAATGGTGTGTCTATCATCATAAATTCAAAATTCATTCTGTGTGTTCCTCCTTTTTCTTTGCTCGTTTGGATAAGTAACGGGGGCAGTCAACCACAACCGCCCGGAAGCTCTGCCTGCACCCATGCTGGCATTTCCGGCACAATTCGTTGTAAGTGACACGCCCCCGGCCATTGAGGTAAAAGGAAAGCTCATGCTTCCTCTTTTTGCTCATTCTCGACATATTGCGCTTCCTCCCGTTTTAGTGTATGGTTTCGGGGCGATTTTCGGCAAAATTACGGCCATAGAGCCGCTTAAAATCTCCCGAAGTATCAGCGATAGGGTAGACTATCCCCCTATCAGATTGTCGTGTTTCGGTATCATTTCGGTGTCAGTTCGCCAGTTCTCCCCGGTGTCGTTCCTCCCCTGAATCTCACAGCGGCGTATCGCTCCCTTTGGTACGCTCGTTTCGGTCAGGGTTCCTCCACATCCCTGCCAAAAGTCATGGCACTACATCGCCGGGGAAGCATATCCCACACAGGCTGGTCATTCGATTGGAATAATCCATCGATGAACTACCTGTATCATAGAACATTTTTGTGCCCTGTGCCGTATGTCCACAAAGTAGGAATTAGGGGTAAAAAGCGGAAATTTCCACGATTGCGGAAAGTATGATATAATCCAATTAAGCGGCAGCAATCAAACCGCCGGAAAGGAGCGTGCGCCCATGAAAGGAGCAACAAGCATACAGGAACGCCTTTGGGAACTCCGCAAGGACAAAGGCTTAAATCTGGAAGAACTATCAAAGCTGACAGGCATTTCCAAATCAGCTCTTGGAAGTTATGAAAAAGAGGATTTTAAGGAAATCAATCATGGCAACCTTATCACGCTGGCAGACTTCTATGGGGTCTCTGTTGATTATCTACTGTGCCGGACAGAGAACAGGGAGCAGATCAACACACCATTGACGGAGCTGCATTTGAATGATGAGATGGTGGCACTGCTGAAAAGCGGTCGGATTAACAACCGTCTGCTCTGTGAGCTTGCTACACATAAAGATTTCATCAAGTTTCTTGCAGACATTGAGATTTATGTGGACGGGATTGCTACCATGCAGATTCAAAACCTCAATGCACTTGTCGATACCGTCCGGCATGAAATCATTGAACGGTATCGCCCAGGCGAAGATGACCCGCATTTGAAAGTGCTGCAAGCCGCCCATATCAGTGATGATGAGTATTTCAGTCACATGGTTCTGGATGACCTCAACCTGATTATCCGGGATATTCGGGAAGCCCACAAAAAGGACAGTGAGAGTGCGCCCCAGACCACCGTTGCCGATGAATTGAAAGAAAATCTCGAAGCAGTCGAAAATTTCAAGGGCAGCCGGGATGAAAAGCTGGTTGTCCTTTACTGCAAGCAGCTCGGTATCAACTATAAAAATCTGTCAGACGAAGAATTTCGCTGGCTGATTCGGATTCTCAAAAAATCAAAGAAAATGGGAACGCCTATCAGCCAGAGGAAAAAACGGTAAAAAAAACCGCTGTTGCATGGTTGGGGTGCCTTCCATGTAGCAGCGGTTCTTGCTGTGGTTATTATTTCATTCGTTTTCTTAATATCCGGCGATAATTTGTTTCTCCCTTTGGTGCGTCCTGTATAATTTCCAACACACCATCTTCAAGCATTTTATCAATGCGATTAGAAATCCATACATCACTAATTCCAAGTTGATATTTTCCTAAAACATTACCTATAACAATAGCCATTTTGAATTGCTCTGGCTGTTCCGCAATTTCACGAAGAATGAAACTATCATATATATCTTCTGAAACACTTTGCAATTTACCATTTAGCATTGCACGCAAAGGTGCATTTTCATTTTGAAGTTGATTCCATTTCATAGCACAAGCTGAAAGAAATACAGGCTTAGCTTTTTCTTGTAGAGTTATATATTTTCCCCATTCGCCAGGAGAAACCTCACCCCATGCTATTTTGGATGTCATAGTATTTTCTTTTCCATATTCCCAGGCAGGTAACTTAACCAAATAAATTGTTGTCTGACAGTTTAATGGTCGAAGTTGTTTCATAAGCCAGTACATACCGCAAAGTTCATCCGGATTATAGCTATACCAAATACGAACTTCTTCCCCAGCTACATATCGTTCAATAACCGAAGACAATGTAGTTTTAATTTTCTGTATTTTTTCTTCAACCTGATAGTCTAAATCCTCTACAAACCAGACAGACAGCATTTTCTTGAGAACATTTTTCCGCTGTTCGCCAATTCCATTATCAGAAATATCTCCCACACTAAGAGCCATATCAAAACAATAAACATCACTGCTCTTGCCTCCCAATGGAATAGCATTCTCCCAAGCAATATGTTCTTGTTCCTGTGCTTGAATTTGTGCTTCTTTCATTTCATCTGAAGATGGAACACTCCCATCTTCGTGCCTCATAAAGACCGAAACTGCACTTCCTCTATACTTTCCCTTACCGTAAGTTTGGGCAATTTTCAAACTTCCACAGGCACTTTCACCAAATACAATTTCAATCATCTTATATACCTCCGATTTAATTACTCCCGTATGAATAAATTATATCATGCAAAACAATTTCTTCTGCCCGGTTGTGAATGTTATTACAACGCTGCACCCATTCCATTTGTTGAGTTCGCTTCAATTCCTCTGTCACGCCCTCGGTGGCTTTCATCTGCTCCATGATAGTGTCTAACCGTTCCTGTGCCTGTTCGTTCAGGTCTGCAAGATATGTCCACAATTCTCCGGTCAGTATCAATGTATTCAATCTGGCTGGGTGGACTTCCCTTAAATATTCCCGGTGCATCCGTCCGTACTTTCCGATAGGGCGGTGTTCCTCCGGCAGTTTCAAGTCCGGGATGTAGTAATCTCCGACAAGGATATAATCAATTCCGTTTTCCGTTATTCTTGGTTTCAATTCTCTCATGTTCCTTACCTCCTGTGGAAGCAGGCTCGTCTGGTACTAACTCAATCACATCGGTAATCTCACAATTCAGCGTTTCGCAGATACGGGCTAATGTATCCATGCTGATGTGCTTTCCCTCTTTGCTCATGTTGGCAATCATATTTGTTGTCATACCAGCAGCAAGCCTTAAATCCTCTTTCCTCATATCACGCTCTAACAGTGTGTGCCAGAGTGGTTTATAGCTGATGTGCATATTGTTTTCCTGCCTTTCTATCCATACCACCGGGGCGGCTGCCCCGGCAGGAACTTTTCTCTTATTATAGCACCAATCTTGTGAAATCACAATTTATTCTTGTATCCTGCCGCTGATACCGTCTGGATTGGTTTTCCTTTCTTTTTTGTTCCCTTTAATTAGCCATGAACTGCTTGATGCCCTGGCTTTTGGAGGCAGGGTTGTCCTGGCCGTAACCTTCCAGAAGGTTGATGCCGCCCCACACGCACAGGCCGCCGCCCAGGGCGATGACCAGAGTCTGCAAAACGTCGATAGCGTTAGTAAAAAAGCTCATATTCACATTTCCTTTCGTTCAGTTGAATTGTTGGGTTGAAGGTCGGTGGCTTTCAATTCGTACAGATCGAAAGGCTCGTCCGGCTTCACAATGGCCGGTCTGCGTTTCATGTACCGTTCAATGTCAAAGGTATTTTTCTTGTCGGCGTCGGCAAGGTACTTGTAGCGGGGATGCTTCGTTATATCAAACTTGTCGCTGAAAAACGGCCGCACCCCTCGAAGCTGCAAGATACACTTGCCTCCGTCCATCACCGCAATCTCGTCCTGGGTCATCAGCTCCTTTCCTAATTTCTGATAGTTGAGGCCGTGGGAAACCTGACTGCCCCGGTTCTCGGATTGATTGAAGCTGTCGATGGTCTCCTTGCCCAGCAGCTCCGAGATTTCTTTCAGGGTGGATTTCTCCTTGCCTCCCAAAAACAAGGTGGTGTCGCAGTTGCCCACAATGGTATCCGCGGCGTCCTTGTAGATGGTCTTTAACTGGCTTTGGGACTGCAAAATAATAGAAGCCGAGATTTCCCGGCTCCGGATGGTGGCGATCAACTTGTCGAAGTTGGGTATCTGCCCGATATTGGCGAACTCGTCCAGGAGGCACCGCACATGGACGGGCAGCCTGCCGCCGTACACGTCGTCCGCCTTGTCGCAAAGGAGATTGAATAGCTGGCTTTGCAGCATGGCGATAACGAAGTTGAAGGTGGTATCCGTATCGCTCATAATGAGAAACAGCGCCGTTTTTCGGTCGCCCAGGGTGTCCAGTTCCAGTTCGTCGTCCGACATGATCTCCCGCAGCTCCGCAATATCGAAGGGGGCAAGGCGGGCGCCGCAGCTAATCAGGATGGATTTCAAGGTCTTGCCGGCAGCCAATTTGAATTTGCGGTACTGCTTCACAGCGAAGTGGTCCGGGTGCTCCTTCTCCAGCTTGGCGAACAGAATATCCACGGGCGACTGAAATTCCTCGTCGTCCTCTCTGGCCTCCGATGCGTTGATGAGCTCCAGCAGCGTGAGGAAGTTCTTTTCTTCCGGCTCCGCCTCGTACCAGATGTACCCGATCAGGGCGCAGTACAAAAGCCGCTCGGCCTTCACCCAAAAATCTTCCGAGGATTTTTCTCCGTCGCCTTTGGTGTTGGCAATGATGACATTGACCAATTTGAGGATGTCTTTCTCCGACCGAATATAGGCGAAGGGGTTGTATTTCATGCTCTTTTTGAAGTTGATGGTGTTGAGGACTTTAATGCGGTACGGCTCATAGATGACCTTCCCGCGGGCATCCCGCAGGGGTTTTCCGTTCTCGTCCAGCTTGGGGGCGCCCCGCCGCAGCATGGTCCCCACCTCGGACAAAAGCTGTCCTTTGGGATCGGTGACCACATAGCTGCTGTGCATCTGCATGAGTGAGGGCTTGACGAAGAACCGGGTCTTGCCGCTGCCGCTGCCGCCGATGACCAGAATGTTCTTGTTTCGGGCGTACTTGGGATTTTTCGGGCGGCTGGACATGGTGAGCTTTTCCGTCTGGGTCAAAGGAATGTTCCAGTCGGGAACCGGATCGACATAGGGGGCAATATCGGCCGCCGTGCCCCATCGTGCGCTGCCGTACTCAATGCCCTTGCGATATTTCTTTGTATTCTTGCTCTTGGCATACACCGCCAGCCGAACAATGACCGCCCCGGCGATACCCGCCAGCAGGTCCAGCGGATGCAGACTTGGCAGCCCAGAAGAAAACGCCTCCGTAAAGCCCTGGCTCAAATGCAGGAACTTTTCAGAGGCGTCAAGGCCGGGCGCAAGGCGCACCGCCTGGCAGAGCTTGTCAAAGAGATACACGAACAGCAGATACGGGAGGTTGGGGATCAGCTTTTTCTTCCAGTCAACCGTCATAATTCCACACCCCGGTCTTTGGTCTTGACCTTCTCCCGCTGGCGGTGCTGGGCTTTGGACTGCTGTTTCGCCTGCTCCAGCTCCTTGCGGATGGAGGGCTTTTTCTCTTTCTCCAGGTTCTTTGCGGAGAACTCCCGAAAGGCTGCCGTGATAACGTCGGCATCCCGGCCCTTGAAGAACACCAGGTAGCGGGGTATCTCGCCGCTGGTATCCTTTTTCAGAGCAAAGTCAATGCCGTACTTCTTGGCGGTGGCGGAAAAGGCCCGGATGTTCCGGTCGGTGATCTCGATGTTGGAAACGCCGGTGTTGTGCTTCATCAGCTGCCGGAGGGTCTGCTTTCCGTGGTGCAGCTTGGTCTTATGGCCGGTCACTCCTTTCTGCATCTCGTCCAGCACTTTTTTCATGGCCTGCTGCAGCATCCCGGCGGAGAGTTTGGTGGCCTCCACACAGAGGGCAATGGTGCGCTGGGTGACTTCTTCCTGCATGACCTATCATCTCCTTTCTCCGCTGCCGTACAGGTCATGGTTCACCAGGGACGCATAGTAGCTGTCGATGGTGGCCGGGGCGTTATACAGGGCAGCCAGCAGATATTTCTTGATGTTGCGGACATAGGTGGTGTTCTCCCGCATACGGTCCAACACATACTCAATGTGAGAACTGTTCAGCTTCAGGAACCGGGATTTGACCACCTCCGCCGGATAGTCGTCCCCGGCAATGCGGATCGTTTCCCTGCGGGAACAGACGGTATCCACCATGAGTTCCACCAGTTCATTCAGCATATCCCGATCCAGCCGGTCATCCCGGCATAGATAGTCATACTCGATATTCTCCAAAATCAGTTCCCGATAGCTCTCTCGCTCCCGCATCCAGTCCCGTCCGGTTCGTTTGGTCTCTGCGGGGGTTTGGGGACTTGATTGGATAGGATTTGATCCTTCCGTACTTGATGAATCAGTATTTGATATTTGGTTACTTGATCCTTTAGTATTTAATTGTGCGGGTTTTTCCTGTTCAGGTTTTCCCAAGACAGGAGAATCCAAGACTGGTTTTACCTGAACTGGATTTTCCCGTTCAGGTTTTCCCGGTTTAGGTTCCGGCGGCCTGGGCTGCTCCAAAATCGTGTACTCGATGCTGCCGAGCCGCCCGTTGGCGTTGCGGACTCTTTCACGGATAATGTATCCCGCATCCTCCAGCTCCCGGACCGTAGCACAAATGCTGTCCACTCCATCCCGGCATATCCGCGCAAGACCTTTGGTGGTGTAGTCCCAATCCTCCGGCAAGGATAGCATGAGGGACAGCAGCCCCTTCGCTTTCAGCGACAGTGCCGTGTTCCGCAGATGATGGTTTGCCATCACCGTGTAGTCGCGGGTTTTCTCAATGCGAAATACCGCCATAATCTCACCTCCCTCCGGCGGTCTGGAAAAGTGTTCGTTTTCGGAAAAAATTCAATTCTGTGCCCACTTGCTTCTCCATGTGGGAAAACCTATGGACACTTGATTTGCATTTCCTACATGAAGAAATACCTTCGATTTCTCACCCCTTTCAATACAGTTTTCCGTGTACTTGATGGAAAGTAAAAACGCCATAGGATTCCCTATGGCGTTTGGGACAGGAAAAGGGTGCTGATATTTCACATCAGCACCCTTTATCCTGCCAGTATTTGATTTTTTGACTTCACATCGTGTTCCTTGCCTCTGAAAACATTGATTTTACTGGACTATCTCATGTTTTCTTATTAGGAGGCGGGGAATGGTCTGCCCGTTTCTCTGTGTCGTGATAACTCCGTCCGGTTTGGTCGGCGGGGTGGGTGTTCCTTTCTTTTCTGTCAATAGGTTACTCCTTTCTCCGGGCGTAAAAAAGGGACTTCCCGTAGTTCGGAAAATCCCTCTATGATGTTGCTATTCTGTTTTATGGTGCGGACAGTGCGGCGGCAGCCTGCGCCTTTTTCTTCGCCCGATATTCCCGCGCTTTGATACGGTCGTACTCCCGCCTCTTTTCAAGATTTCTCGCCCGGTATTCTCTTGAATAGTTGCGGTGGTAGGCGCGGCTCTTTTCCTTTCTTGCTTCTTCGATTTCCTCACGCATTTGCCGGATTTCCTGCTCTGTCGGCTCTGCAAGCTGTGTCAGTTCATTTTCAAATCTGCCGATATGGTTAAAATATATCCCGATATGCTGAATAGCCTGTTTCGCCCTTTTCTTGTCACGCTCATGCACTTCAATCCGGCTGATAAACTCGTTGAGGATAGTCGGGGTAAGGTCGGTAAAGTCAGCGTAACGGTCTATCAGCTTTACAAACTTCTGCGCCCGTCCTCCCGCGTTCTCAAAAGCGGATAGCTGTTCCCTAAGCTGTTCAAGCTCGGCTTTCAGTGAGTAGTATTCTTCGGAATACTTCTGCGACATCTGCTCATAGCGGTCTTGTGGGATAGTACCCAGCGCGTTGTCCTCATAAAGTTTATTCAGCACCTTGTCAATCTGTTCAAGGCGCGTCGTGATTTGCGGGATACGCTTCTGCTGTTTCTTTGTCTTGTCGGTCTGCTGCATGGCAAGGCTCTTTTTCACTAAGGCTTCAAACTCTGCCCGGTTGCTGATAGAGTATTCCGCGATTTTTTTCAGCACATCTGCGACGGTCTGCATAAGCAGATCCGCGTCCATGATGTGCGGGGAGCTGCACTTGGGATTTTTGGCTTTTCCCTTGTGGTACTCGCTGCAATAGGCAACATGGCGCTTGCCGCCGTTTCGGTAATCTATGCGAATGTGCATTTTTGCACCGCAGTCTTTACAGAAAAGCAAGCCGGACAGAGGGTGGATTTCTCCGTCCCCGTTGGGGCGTTTGACAGGTGCGTTTTCCAAAATCCGCTGCACATTTTCAAAGTCGGTGCGGTCAATAATCGGCTCATGCACATTTTCTGTGATGTGCCACTGGCTTCTGTCTACATAGTGGTTTCGCTTATCCCGGAAATGCTTTGTGGTCTTGAAGTTGACTACATCGCCGCAATACTCCTGCCGCGTGAGGATATGGGTCAGCGTGGCTTTGTTCCACTTGTAACGGTTATCCTCGTTGAGCGTCTTATTTTTACAAGTTCCCCGCCCGCGGTCTTTCATGTAGAAAGTGGGGGTTGGGATTTGCTCCTGTGTCAGATATACGGCGATTTGGTTTCGGTTTTTCCCGTCCAAAAACAGACGGAAAATAAGGCGTACAACCTCGGCGGCTTCCTCGTCGATTATCCAAAAATCCTTGTTGTCCGGGGCTTTGATATAGCCGTAAGGGGCTTCGGTGGCAATCGGCTTTCCACTCATGCCTTTGGTCTTAATGCCCGTTTTCACTTTCTTGCTGATGTCCTTTGCGTACCACTCCGACATGATATTGATAAAGGGGGCAAACTCTAATGTGTCGGGGTTTTCGCTGTCTATACCGTTGTTGACTGCGATAAAGCGTACATTGTTCCGTCTGAAAATCTCCATAGCGTTGCCAACTTGGAGATAGTCGCGCCCCCAGCGGGTAAGGTCTTTCATAATGCAGACACCGATTTTGCCGCTTTCCACATCTTCAATCATGCGGGAATAAGCGGAACGGTCAAAGAACCTGCCGCTTTCGTCGTCGTCAATGTAGTGGCGGATATTGGTTAGGTGCTGTCCTTTGGCGTAGTTCTCTAAAAAGATTTTTTGGTTCTGTATGCTGTTGCTCTCGCCGCCGTCCCTGTCTTCGTCGCCTACGGAAAGGCGGGAGTAAAGGGCTGTGATTTTATTGTAATTGCTCATGTGCATATCCTCCTGCGTCCATAAAGTCGTTGTTTACAGTTAAGATTATGCACTCCAGCGGGCCGAACCATATTCCAAACCATGTCGATATTTCTTGGCGTTCTTGCTTTTAAGATACACCGCCAGCCTCAGACCAACACCGCAGCACAGCCCTACCAACAAGTCCAATGGATGCAGGCTTGGCCAGAAACTTTGCAACGCCCCAGGCAGAACCGCAACCAGCGAAAGAAACTTTTCTGAAGCATCTGCCCCTTGTGCCATTCGCCATGCCTCTCCAAAATTGGTAGCAAACAGCCCCAGCAGGATATACGGCATATTCAGCAAAATGAGCTTTTTGATGTCCAATGTCTTTTTCATCGTTCCAGCTCCTTTCGCTTGGTGCGATCCACCACAGCATTTTTAACCATCTCTTTGAACTGGTTAAGTTTTGCCAGTACGGACGGGCGCTCTGTTTTCGTTGCCTTTTTGACCTTTTTGTTGGTGTACTCTGTAAAAGCTGCTGTCAGAGCATCTGCATCACGGCCTTTGAAAAAAATCAGGTACTTTGGCGGAGAACTGCTGCGGTCCTTTTTCACCGCATAATCCACACCATATTTCCGGGCGATCTTCTCAAACTCCTTGATAGATGGGTCTGTGATCTCAATATTGGAGATCCCCTGATTCTGACCAATGATCTGCTTGACGGTCTGTTTGCCGTGGGGTGTCACAGGAGCGTCACGGCTTCTCTGCTTTTGCAGCTTCTTTTCCTTGCAGTGGGCCATGTACTTGCTGATGGCGGCTTTGAGCAGCCTGCCGGTGAACTTTGTTCCACTGACAACCAGTGTTAAAGTCCTGTTTTCCACTTCTTCCTGCATTTTCATCGCCTCCTTTCCACAAAATGTGCAGGGGTGGTGCACTTCTTTCTAAGGCGGGACCACCAGCCGCCGGAGAAAATATTTCTTCATCGCTCCATCCCGCGGTTCTTTTTCTTTACCGGCTTCTTATCCGGCAGATTCCACTCTTCCCGAAACTCTGCCACACCTTTGGGGTCAAATGCCTTCAACTTCTCCAGATCAAAGGCAACGGCAGAATATTTTCCATAACCGGACTGAACCTGATAGGGAAGCACCTTCCCCAATTTGTTCTCTTTGATGAATCGCAGCAAATCCTTGCTGATGTCACCGGAAATAAACGCCTCTCCGGGGTCCAGGGAATATCCTGGTAGGTTCACCGTCATATCTGCAAACGCCTCTGCTCCATCTTCTGTATGGGTAATCATGCCGATATAAAGCCGCTGATTATTCGCATACATTCCAAGTTGCAGCGATATGGTTTCTTCCCCATATTCCCACTTAAAGGGTACTTTCTTTTCCTCATTCATATCGGATTCCTCCTATCGTATCTGTTCTTTGTGGTCATAAAACAAATCTCCATTTCTGACCTTTGCATGGCTGAGAATCTTGATCTGCCCATTTGTCTGACTGTCCAGAGCTTTTTCATAGCCTATATCTGACAAAAACAGGCGGGTGCGTTCTCCTTTCCAGCCAACCGGGGAGTCATGCGTCAGTACATCAAAAATAATCATGTGCCGGGTGTTCTCCGCAAATCGCTGGAGATCCATGTAGTCATGACCGTGATAGTTCTGCGCCCCGGCTTTCTGGCGCATTTCCTCCATCAGCTGCCCGATTGTTTTGCCTTCCTGCATAAAACCCACTTCCTTTCCGTTCTTATGAGACCAGCAAGATCATCTCCCGCAGCTGAGCAAAGTAGAGCTTTCCCTTTGGCGTAACCAGCGTGTAGGAGCCGGTATGCCCGTGATTGCAGTAGTCTTTCACACAGAACAGCCCCGTATTTTTCACATTGGCATAGGGCAGCACATTGCCGGATGCTGTGCGGTACACAAACCGTCGTTCTATCAGAAACCGAACAAACCGGCGCTCCGGGACATCCAACTCTTTGGCGGTTGTCCTGAGATTGGTGCTGTGCTTTAAGTCGATGAACAGGTCATAGAAAGCGGCTTTGCCCTCCAGCTGTGCATTTTCCTTACGCAGAGAAATATTTGCTTCACGCTCAGCCAACAAGTCTGAGCAGAGCTTCATCAGAGCCTCCGGGGAAGTAGCTACCTCCCAAAGCTTCTCTCTTGTGAGATAGGCCCCGTGCTTGCGAATGGTAGGCAGAACCTCATCGAATACCCACTGTTCAAACTGTTCTGCCGATGGCAATTTGCTGTGAACAATCAGGCGGTACAAATCTCCTTCGGGGATAAAAGTCATACTGATTTTGCGGTCGGGGCTTTGTGGGTGAGGTGCGTCGCGTTTCACGACATACCTACAATGGCGGATAATTGCATCGCGGGAATTGCTGTACCCCAGCGCAGCGGCCACATCCGTTCCGCAGAACAGGTATTTGCCGTTTTCTTCGATGACCCGGATACTGCCAAACTCCGGGTTTTTGAAAATTTCCATCTGGTTCATGTCGTGCCTCCTTTGGCATGATAAAAGGCGGCCTTTACCAGCCGCCTGCGTGCATATCGTGGTTGACCAATGAAGTGAAGTGATTATTCATGGTGGTAGGCGCATTGAACAGCACCGCAAGCAGGTACTGCTTCATGTTGCGTACCTGGGTGGTGTTCTTTTGCAGACAGTCCATGACAAACTCGATGTGGGAGCTGTCCAGTTTCAAAAAACGGGAACGCACGATCTCGTGAGGAAAGTCTGCCCCAGAGATCCGGGTGGTCTTTCGTCTGGCACAGACCGTTTCTACCAACAGCTCTACGATCTCATTCAGGTCATCCAGGTAGAGAGGATAACGCTGCTTCAGACAGTCATACTCGATATTCTCCAAAATCAATTCCCGATAATTTTCTATCTCTGTGACAGACATCGCATCTCTTCCTTTCCGTTCCAGCGGTCTTGCCGCCGCTGTTTCCCGGAAGGGAATGGAATCGGTACTTGATCCATAAGTAATTGATTTTTCTGTATTTGATTTCTCTATATTTAATTCTGCGGGCTTTTCCGTATCCGGTTTATCCATATACGGGTTTTCCGTATCTGGTGAATCCGTATCCGGTTTTCTAAGCTGTGGCTGCTCGTATATGACATACTCTGTATCGCTGATGCGTCCCTGCCGGTCACGCAGCTTGTGCCGCACAATGTAACCGGCAGCCTCCAATTCCCGCAACGCAGCGCCTATGGCATCCACGCCCTCCTTACAGATCTTTGCAAGACCACGGGTGGTGTAATTCCAGTCTTCTGGCAAAGACAGCATCATGGAAAGCAGCCCCTTGGCTTTTAACGACAGGTTTGCATTTCGTAAATGATGATTGCTCATCACGGTATAATCACGGGTCCGTTCAATACGAAAAACGGCCATCGACCTCACTCCTTCCGAATTTTGGGTACAAAAAAACCGCAATCCTCATTCCAAAGAATTGCGGTGTTCAACACTTTTCAAATTTTCTTGCATAGAACCAAAACAGCGGCTTTCGAGGACGCGCCTCTGTAAATGGCTCCTCCTGGGCGAAAGGAAGTGTTTGCATCACTCGGTCAATATCCGTTGAATCCATGTCATGCTGAGATTTGCAATCTTCCCGGATTGCTTCTTGAATTTCCTTTACCGTACACATAGTCATTCCTTTCCTTTCGTTGTATGGGTTTATGAGCGGCGGCGTTTTCCCGGTTTGAAATCGAGGATATGTCCCTCAATCACACGAGCGTAACGCTTGATCTTAATCTCCCGGCGCTGCTGGCTTTGCAGGGCAGCCTGATACCCGTCCTCGGTCAAAAACAGCCGCATTTCCTCTCCGGGGCTGCCGTAAGCTGTGCTGGGACGCAGGACGGAAAACTCAATCATCCAGCGGGTGTTATCCCAAAACCTCTCTACGGCGAGAATGTTGTGTCCTTTCAGCTCACGGGCTGAAATATCCCTCATAGGCGGCTCCTTTCATCGTTCCTGATCTCTCTGACGCTTTTTCTGCCATGCCTCCAGCAGCTTGATGATGGTTTCCTGCATCCGCTGGGGCGTATAGCTTTTAGGGAAATACTTTCGCAAGGTGTCAGAGGTAAATGTCACTCGGTCCAGATCGCTTTTCTTTTCCTCACCCATGATGACACGCATCATATCGAGGGTCAGATGCCCCTCCTGACTGTATTTTTTGAGCCGCTGAGCTTGAGAAAGAGAAGGGGTAGCCTGTTCGCTGTCCATGGCATCCAGCAGGTCTACCTGTTCCTCCTTTTTGAGAAAGGACAGCTCATAGGCAGGGTTCAGGGCAATCTTCTTTTCATCCACCATATCCATCAATTCAGGAATCAGCTCTGTCAGACGGATATAGCGCTGAACTTGATTTCTGCTTGAACCAGCCTGCTGAGCCAATATTTCATCGGCTCTCAACTTCGTCCCAACTTGGGACGAAGTTAAATCAACTCGCTCTCCCTGATGTTTCATGGCATCCAGCTTCATCTTGTAGGCAAATGCTCTTTCACTGGGGAGCAGACTTTCTCGTTGCAGGTTGCTGTCAACCATAATGATCGTGGCGGCATCATCATCCAAATCCCGAACAATGACCGGCATGGTCTCCTTTTCTGCCAGCTCACTGGCTCTGTGCCGCCTGTGTCCGGCTACCAGCTCATAACCGCCCTCCGGGTCCGGTCGAGCAATCGCCGGAACCAGAACGCCATACTGCTTGATACTGTCTGCGGTCTCCATCATGGCTTCGTCATCCTTGACTTTGAATGGATGCCCTTTGAACGGGTGCAGTTCCGACAGCGGGATTTCTACTACTTTTTCTCTCTGAGCATCGGCACGGCTCTCCTCCGTAGAAAACAGATCATCTACCGATGCCAGTTCTACTTTTTTCGCGCTGCTTTTCAAGTTTCAACACCTCCTTCGTCAGATTTCGATACCCCTCTGCCACCTTACCGCCAGGGTCATGGACGAAAATGCTTTTTCCCTCTGCGCTAATTTCCTTTGCACGGACAGAGTGTGGAATCTCCGTTCCAAAGACTTTGATTTTACTTCCATAGGTGTCCCGCAGCAAAGCAGCAATCTCTTTGGCAAAGTTGGTGCGGTTATCCACCATCGTCAGCAGTATACCGTCAATCTGGAGCTTTGGATTGATCTGCCGTTTTACCTTGCTGACCGTAGATAAAAGCTGTTCCAGTCCTTTGGCGGGCAGATACTCTGCCTGAACGGGAATTATGATCCTGTTCGCAGCCGCCAGCGCATTGACCGTAAGCATCCCCAACGAGGGCTGACAGTCAATCAGGATATGGGAATATTGTCCCTTCAGTGTGTCCAGATATTGCCGTAAAACCGTTTCACGGCTCATGGCGTTTACCAGAGAAACCTCCATACCGGAAAGCTGAATATCCGCAGGCATCAGGTCAACGCCTTCTGCATGATGCAGAATACCTTCTCCGGGGCGTATAGGCTGATCCATCAGAATTTTGCCCATTGCATCCGACAGTGTAAATGGCAGCTTGTCCGGTTGCGGATTTCCCAAGCTGATTGTCAGACTTCCTTGTGGGTCCCCGTCGATCAGAAGCACTTTCTTTCCGGCCTGTGCCAGACCTATTCCCAAGTTCGCACAGGTTGTTGTTTTGCCAACGCCGCCTTTCTGGTTGGCGATGGCGATGATTTGCGTGTTCAAATAAACCTCCTCCTTCTACAAAAAATATCCCTATTCCGAAAAATAGGGATGAAAAAAGCCGCTTACTCAAATAAATGAATAAACGGCTATGTAAGAAATATTCGATTGTAAGTAAAGTTTTATATCACTGCAAAATAACGAAGTGCATCTTTGATTGCTTCTACCTTTTCTGGTGTCGGATGTTTCCTCGGCTGTTTCAATTCTTCTACCGCATTAGGAGCATCATACATCGGCAATCCCAAATTTCGCTTTACCTCTGCGATATATGCGGTATGTACCTTGAAGCCGTATTTCGCTTCTATGTACTCCTTAATCATTTTGTAGGTCACTTTTTCTTTGGGCTTATACGCTTCGGCTCTTTTAGCAATACTATCTACCGGAATCTTGCCCTCGCCCTCTCCAAACTCCACATCAATGTGGATGTAACTGTCGGCTTTTTTGTGGGATAAAAGAACTACCGTCTCCACGTGGGCAGTCCTCGGGAACAGATCCACCGCCTGGCCTTTTTTCACCTGGTAGCCCAGGTCGGACAGGCGTTTGACGTCCCGGGCCAGGGTGGCGGGGTCGCAGGAGACGTAGACGATGCGCTCCGGGGCCATGGAGGCTAGGATGGCGGGGACCTCCGGTCCCAGGCCCTTTCGGGGCGGGTCCACGCAGATGACCCTGGGGCGCACGCCCTCATCGGCCAGCTTTTGGGCCACCGCTCCGGCGTCGCCGCAGAAGAACTCCGCGTTGCGGACGCCCGCCCGGGCGGCGTTCTGTTTGGCGTCTTCAATGGCCTGGGGCACCACCTCCGCCCCGATGACCTGCCCCGCCTGCCGGGCCAGGGCCAGGGAGATGGTGCCGATGCCGCAGTACAGGTCCAGCACCGTCTCGTCCCCACGCAGTCCGGCAAAATCCAGGGCCACCTGATACAGCCGCTGGGTCTGGGCCCGGTTGATCTGGAAAAACGACGGCACCGACAGCCGGAAGGTCAGGCCGCACAGCTTCTCCTCCAGATAGTCCCGGCCCCACAGGGTGCGGTATTCCTCTCCCAGGATCACGTTGGTGTCCCGGGTGTTGAAATTCAGCACAACCCCCACCAGGCCGGGACAGGCCCGGCGGAGGGAATCAACAAGCTCCTGCTGGAAGGGCAGGCCGGTGCCGTTGACCACCAGACAGCACAGGGCCTGGTCACGGCTGTTGGTGCGCACATACAGGTGCCGGACCAGTCCGGCGCCGTCCTCCTCCCCATAGGCGGGGACCTGATATCGCTCCATCCATTCTTTCACGGCCCCCCGCAGGGCGGTGACGGTCAGGGGCTGGAGCAGGCAGTCCGGCGCATCCAGCACGTCGTGGCTGCGGGGGCGGTAATAGCCGATGGCCAGGCCCCGCTTCTCCTCCGCCACGGGGAACTGCACCTTGTTCCGATAGCGCTCGGGCCGCTCCGCCCCCAGCACCGGGGGCCAGTCCAGCTTTACGCCGCCCACCCGCTCTAACGCGTCGGCCACCCGCTGGCCTTTGGCCCGCAGCTCCTCGGCATAGGTCATGTGCCGGAACTGGCAGCCGCCGCACCGGCCCGCCAGGGGACAGTCGGGCTCCAGCCGCTCCGGGGAGGCCTCCAGCAGCTCCACCCCCCGGGCCCAGGCCACGTTCTTTGTCACCTTTTCCAGGCGGACGGTCCAGCGCTCCCCCCGGATGGTCCCGGGGACAAAGACCACCCGGCCCTCCAGCCGGGCCACCCCCATGCCCTCGGCGGTGTAGCCGGTGATCTTGGCGGTGTGGACAGCGTTTTTCTTCCAGTTCATGCGGTACATCCTCTCTCCCCCGCCCTCACCGGCCGGGGTCTCTTCTCTGTCCCCCTATCATAACACGGTCCGGAACATGGAACAAGGAAAAGATACTCCGTGGTCATGCAAAACCGGATCACGTCTGGTCCGTCTCCTCGCGCCCCTCCCCGCCGCCCCTGCCGCGCATCAAATTTTTGTCATGGCGATGGATGTACAAAAAGGCGTCCAGCAGTGAGAGGAACAGCCTGGGCTGGCGGTGATAGTAGTTCTCGTTGTCCGGTGTGCGGACCAGATTGATGTGATAGATGACATAGGGGCTGGTGCTGGTGTCAATTTTCCATCGCCCCACCGGCGTGGAGAAGCAGAAAAAGGGCCGTTTTATGTGAATCGGATACCCCTGCTCCTGGCACAGGCCGCGCAGATCGTCCACAGACTCCCCCTTTCGCTTCTGGTTGGTGATGGGGATGGGGCAGGCAATGTCCAGCTTGGCGGTGGGCTTGCAGAGTTTGCAGGGGGTGTGCCCCGTGCGCAGGGCATCTTTATAGCGGGAAAACCCGGTGATGTTGTGCATACCCTGGAGTTTCCGACAGTTTCTCCGGTGAAAATTCTGATACCCGGCGGCAGCGAAAAAGGCAAATCGCGGCTGGGTCAGGGTATAGAAATCCCTCTTTTCCGTCTCTGAGGCAAAGCGTTCTCTTTCTCCGGCCAGTCGTTCGCCCCGGGCCTGCACATAGCGCTGATAGGCCTGCCGCTCCTGGGCGGTCATCCCCCGGTCTGAATCGCTGCTTGTCTGCTGCGCCGCAGGCTTTTTCTTCCGTTCCTTCCACTTTCGCTGTGCCGCATTGCGCCATTTCCCCGGTACGGGATGACAGAGCTTGCAGGGGCGACGCCCCGTGTTGGCGCAGCCGTCATAATAGACCGATCCCAGTATCTGTCCCGTCGTACCGAGAACAACCCCGCAGTCCCGCCGGTGGAACACTTGGGAATGCTCGGTGTACACAAACTGATACTGCATACGGGAAATGATATCCCGGTTGTGCTGACGGATGGCCGCAGACAGTTCCTGTTTCATGCAGCGGGGGCAGGGGACCATCTTTCTTTTGAAAAACGACTTCATGGTGGTGTATCCCTGCAGATCGGCTCCGGCTGGGATATAGGCACACCCCGTCTTGTGGAACAGGCCGCTCTCCTTCTCCCGCTGATAGGGGGCGTCATCTGCCGGCTTCTGGACCGCCGCCGCTTTTTTTCCCCCTTCATCCGGCGGCGGACCATACAGCAGGGCCGCAGGATATTGGATAGCCAGCAGCGCCTGCCGTATGGCCGCCGCGTCGTGTTCCGACTGGTGCTTCGGGCCGGGTGCCTGCATTCCAAAATCATCGCATATGGCATAGGCGCTGCCGCTTCTTCTGCCGCGCTCCTTTAAATAGAGGAACACATATCTGCCCAGGATAACAATCCGCTGTGAGACGGTCTGTCCAAAGGTGAGGTGATACATGGATTTAAGCATGTTTTTGCCCGACTTGTGCCAGAAGCAGATGATATCCTCCTGCCGCAGCCAGCTTCTGAGTTCAGACAGCACGGCATACAGCCCCTGGGCGCATAAGAAGTCCATCGCCCCTCCGCCGGTATAGGCCATGTGCTCCCAATGGTAAAAAGAGTTGTCCCTGGGGCGAATGCGGGAATAAAACCGATCAAGACAATTCCACTGCTCGTCCACCCGCATGGCGGCCAGCTGCGTGGGATAGAGCTGATTCTCCGCATTTTTGACCCACTCAATATCCATCAGCACGAACATAAACGCGCCCCTCTCTGTCTATATTATTTTTATTATGGCAGTTTAGGTGTCCCATAGAACGGACAGCAGACCTACAGACGCAAAAAAGAGCCGACAAAAGTCGACTCTTTTCCGCGTCTGCGCCAGGCAGATCATTTCTGAACCTTTTCTTTGCCCGCCTTACCCGCCGCCTTGTGGACGGAGGACAGGACCATGCCGGTGAGGGCAAACAGGGCGATGGCGTTGGGCAGGACCATCAGGTTGTTGAACATGTCGGTCAGCTCC
Source organism: Flintibacter sp. SJQ-8 (assembly GCF_054108085.1). Taxonomy (NCBI): domain Bacteria; kingdom Bacillati; phylum Bacillota; class Clostridia; order Eubacteriales; genus Flintibacter; species Flintibacter sp. SJQ-8. The sequence goes on along the minus strand of NZ_JBPJWR010000017.1, from coordinate 165,054 downwards.
CACACCAAATCGTTGGACATCACGGTGCCCAGGTACAGGAAGACCAGGGCGATAACGGCATAGACCTTGGCGGCCTTTTTGCCAAAGAGATAGATGACGTTGATCTTGCCGAACAGATTCCAGCTAAGCACGGTGGAAAAGGCAAAGAAGAACAGGCACACGGCCACAAAGGCAGAGCCCACGCTGTCGCCCAGCACGCTGCCGAAGGCCAGCTGGGCCAGGTTGGTCTTGTTCACGCCCTCGGGGATAACGCCGTCAGCCAGCATACCGCCGTCGGTGTACAGGGTGCAGATGATGACCAGGGCATTCAGGGTCAGGACGATGAAGGTGTCGATGAACACGCCCACCATGGCTACCACGCCCTGATCGTGGGGATCCTTCACATTGGCCTGGGCGTGGGCGTGGGGGGTGGAGCCCATACCGGCCTCGTTGGAGAACAAGCCGCGCTTGGCGCCCTGGCTGATGGCGGTCTTGATGGCATAGCCGAAGGAACCGCCGATGATGGCCTGGGGCTGGAAGGCATACTTGAAGATGAGGGCAAAGGTGGCGGGGACATCCTGGATGCGCACCACCAGGATACCCACAGCGCCCACCAGGAAGATGACGGCCATCACAGGCACCACCTTCTCGGTGACAGCGGCCAGACGATTCACGCCGCCCAGGAAGATGAAGCCGCAGAAGATGACCAGCACCACGCCCACAAACTGAGAGGGCACGCCAAAGGCGGTCTGGAAGGCGGAGCCGATGGAGTTGGACTGGACCATGCAGCCCATAAAGCCCAGGGCCAGCGTGATGGCCACGGCGAAGAAGCTGGCCAGGAACTTGCCGAAGCCGCCCTTAAAGGCGGTGGTGATGTAGTACGCGGGGCCGCCGTGGATGGTGCCGTCCTTGTCCACCCGGCGGGTCTTGATGGCCAGGGTGGCCTCAGCATAGATGGTAGCCATGCCGAAGAAGGCGATGACCCACATCCAGAAGATGGCACCGGGACCACCGGTGAGAATGGCGCCGGAGGCGCCCACGATGTTGCCGGTGCCCACCTGGGCGGCGATGGCGGTGGCCAGGGCCTGGAAAGACGTCATGCCGCTGGACTGCTTGCCGCCGTTGAGGGACAGGTTGCCGAACACCTTGCGCATACCCTCGCCGAAGAAGCGGATCTGCACAAACTTGGTGCGGATGGTGTACCACAGACCCACGCCGATGAGCAGGATCACCAGAATGTAATTGGACAGATACTCGTTGATCTGGCAGACCACGGGATAGAGCACTGCCTCTAAGGATGCGAACATGGACATTTGCGATCTCTCCTTTTGCGCCCTTGGCGCGCACACAGATTTTCCCCCTGAAGCAAAACATGGACCGGGGAGTTTTCGCTCCACGGTCCATGAGAAAAGCAACGGTAACGACTTCCCTGTGTGCGAAAAACATGCACACCGGCCAGCCGGTCGTTTTCCTCTGTCCTTTTGCCTGAGAGATTAGCGGCTTTGCCGCATTGCACCTTCGGCACTCGTTCGTGGGGCGAGCTTCTCCAGAGTCACATCCGCGCACAGTCCTCGTCCCCCATTCGGGACACCTGAGAGTGTTACTCCTTCGGCAAGCGGGACCCCGCTGTTTTCCTGCACACTTCGTCTGTCTGATTCAGTTGTGCTGTTAAGATAGCACATGCAGGACCGTTTGTCAACCCACGAAAAACATTTATACGTCTGTGACGGATTTTCGCCGTCCTCGCCGCTGGTTTCTGTAGGAAAGTTTACAATTTGGTCTTTCTTCCACCGGGGAATTGTGATATACTAAGTCAATATTGTTAAAGTGCGGAATTATGGTCACCTGCACCGGACAAAAATAGAGACAACAAATCACGACCAAGAGGTGTTTTGCGAATATGAGTTTGTTTACCAAGATCTTCGGCACGGCCTCTCAGCGGGAGCTGAAGTCCATCTATCCCATCGCGGACAAGGTGGACGCCCTGGAGGAGGAGTATAAGGCCCTGACCGACGCCCAGCTCCAGGCCAAGACCCCCGAGTTCAAGGCCCGTCTGGCCAACGGCGAGACCCTGGACGACATCCTGCCCGAGGCCTTTGCCGCCTGCCGCGAGGCCGCGTGGCGCGTGCTGGGGCTGCGCCCCTATCGGGTCCAGGTGGTGGGCGGCATCGTGCTGCACCAGGGCCGCATCGCCGAGATGCGCACCGGCGAGGGCAAGACCCTGGTGGCCACCCTGCCCGCCTATCTGAACGCCCTGGCCGGAAAGGGCGTCCACGTCATCACCGTGAACGACTATCTGGCCAAGCGTGACTCCGAGTGGATGGGCAAGGTCTATCGCTTCATGGGCCTGACCGTGGGTCTGGTGGTCCACGGGGTCATGGGCCCGGAGAAGAAGGCCGCCTATGACGCCGACATCACCTATGGCACCAACAACGAGTTTGGCTTTGACTATCTGCGGGACAACATGGCCATCTACTCCCAGGAGCTGGTCCAGCGGGGCCACTCCTTCGCCATCGTGGACGAGGTGGACTCCATCTTGATCGACGAGGCCCGCACCCCCCTGATCATCTCCGGCCAGGGCGAGGAGTCCACCCAGCTTTATACCATCGTGGACCAGTTCGTCTCCCGCCTGAAGTGCAAGCGCATCGCCAAGGTGGACGAGAAGGAGGAGGAGGACGTCAACATCGACGCCGACTATGTGGTGGACGAGAAGGCCCGCACCGCCACCCTCACCGCCCCCGGCATCAAAAAGGCGGAGGAGTTCTTCCACCTGGACAACCTGGCCGACCCGGAGAACACCACCCTGTCCCACCACATCAACCAGGCCATCAAGGCCCGGGGCGTGATGAAGCGGGACATCGACTATGTGGTCAAGGACGGCGAGGTCATCATCGTGGACGAGTTCACGGGCCGACTGATGTTTGGCCGCCGGTATAACGAGGGCCTGCACCAGGCCATCGAGGCCAAGGAGGGCGTTCAGGTGGCCAACGAGTCCAAGACCCTGGCCACCATCACCTTCCAGAACTATTTCCGCCTGTATGACAAGCTGTCCGGCATGACGGGCACCGCCATGACCGAGCAGGAGGAGTTCGGCACCATCTACGAGCTGGACATCGTTGAAATTCCCACCAACAAGCCCATCGCCCGTATCGACCACCCCGACGTGGTGTATAAGAACACCGCCGGAAAGCTCCGGGCCATCCTCAACCAGATTGAGGAGTGCCACAAGAAGGGCCAGCCCGTTCTGGTTGGCACCGTGTCCATCGAGAAGTCCGAGGAGCTGTCTGACCTGCTCCGCCGCCGGGGCATCCCCCACAACGTTCTGAACGCCAAGAACCACGAGAAGGAAGCCGAGATCGTGGCCCAGGCCGGCAAGTTCGGGGCCGTCACCGTGGCCACCAACATGGCCGGCCGCGGTACCGATATCATGCTGGGCGGCAACGCCGAGTATCTGGCCAAGTCCGACCTGAGAAAGGCCGGTCTGTCCGACGCCCTCATCGCTGAGGCCACCGGCTTTGCCGAGACCGAGGACGAGGACATCCTCAACGCCCGGAAGATGTTCACCGAAGCCGAGGCCAAGTATAAGGAGAATATCAAGGCCGAGGCCGCCAAGGCCCGTGAGGTGGGCGGCCTGTTCATCCTGGGCACCGAGCGCCACGAGTCCCGGCGCATCGACAACCAGCTGCGCGGCCGTGCCGGCCGTCAGGGCGACCCCGGCGAGACCCGGTTCTTCCTGTCTCTGGAGGACGATATCATGCGCCTGTTCGGCTCTGAGCGGGTGATGGGCATGATGGAGAAGCTGGGCGTGGACGAGGACACCCCCATCGACGCCAAGATCCTGTCCGGCGCCATCGAGAACGCTCAGAAGAGCGTGGAGTCCCGGAACTTCCAGACCCGGAAAAACGTGCTGCAATATGACGACGTGATGAACACCCAGCGTGAGGTCATCTATAAGCAGCGCCGCCAGGTGCTGGACGGCGAGGACCTTCAGGCCTCCATCCAGACCATGCTCCACTCCATGGTGGAGAACGCCATCCACGGCCACATGGGCGAGCAGAAGCACATGGACGCCGAGGCCTTCCGGGAGGCCGTGGCCCCCTTCCGCGCCATGTTCCTTAAGCCCGGTGAGCTGGAGCTCACCGACGAGGAGCTTCAGCAGTACGACGCCGAGGGCCTGGTGGACCTGGTCAGCGGCAAGGCCCACGAGGTCTATGCCCAGAAGGAGCAGGAGATCGGCGCGCCCCTCATGCGGGAGCTGGAGCGGGTGCTCATGCTCCGGGTGGTGGACGAATACTGGATGGACCAGATCGACGCCATGAACGAGCTGAAGCAGGGCATCGGTCTGCGGGCCTATGCCCAGACCGACCCCGTAGTCGCCTATAAGAAGGAGGGCTACGAGATGTTCGAGAACATGGTGGCCGCCATCCAGGAGGAGACCCTGCGCCGCCTGTTCCTGGTCCGCCTGCGCAAGAACGAGGAGGTCAAGCGGGAGCGCGTGGCCAAGGTCACCTCCGAGTCCGGCGGCGGCGAGGACGTCATCCGCAAGGAGCCCGTGAAGCGGGTCATCAAGATCGGCCGCAACGACCCCTGCCCCTGCGGCAGCGGCCTGAAGTGGAAGAAGTGCACCTGCGCCCAGTATCACCCCCAGGGCACTCAGGAATAATTTAAACTGAAAGCGATAAAAAGCTGCGGAGAACGCCAAATTGGCAGGTTCTCCGCAGCTTTTCTTATTTTTTCATTTTCACACAGGGTATCTCATACCGCTCCGCCATCTGGAACAGCTCCGTCATAAAGCCGTCCCTCCCGCGGCTGAGCCGGGACAGGTCCAGCCGATACACCCTGCCCTGGGCATACAGCCGCAGGGTCTTCCAGCCCCTGACCTGCCCCTTGACCGGGACCATCTCCACCCGCTCTATCTCCCGCCAATAAAGCTCCCGCTTTTTTCTCAGGGGATACCGGAGGACCAGCTTCTCCCGGGAATAGCGGATGCTGGTGGTGACGCAGATGAACAGGCCCACCACACTCACCAGGCCGCACACCGGGGCAAACCAGATGGCAAACCACTGGGAGGGTTCCCGCTCCAACGTCAGCTCCATCACCTGGCCGACCCCCAGCTGGGCCAGCATGGCCACATAGACCGTCAGGATCAAAATGCCCATGCCAGCCATCAGGAAATACTCCCCGCCATAGCCCAGGGCGTGTGTCTTGGGCCTGTCCTGGGTCTGCTCCCGGTAGTAGTCCGCCACCGCCCCGGGGCACGCCTTTTTCAGCACCAGGAAGAAGACGTCATAGTTCAGCATCCCCACGTCCACCGACAGGATCTTTGTTCCGTCCAAGCGATACAGGTGAATGATGCGGTCAAAGCTGCCCGATATCCTCCGCACGTCGCTCCAGCGATAGACCTGGGTCTTTCGAAAGGCCCGGTGCAGCTGAAACTCCTCCCCGTTAAAATACACGCACTCCCGGGCCATCATGTTGCCCCCCAGGGTGGTGACGATCATGGTCAGGATGGCCACGGCGATGCACAGGGCCCACATGGGCCGCGCCTTCTCCGGCGCTCCGTCCAGGATGTACAAAACGCTGAAAAAGCCGACCACCGCCACCACCACGACCCCCAGGGCATAGAGCACATAGCGCTTTCCCGGCGGCTGGCACAGGATGCCCATCCCCTCCGGGATCTTTGCCACCTGCCGCCGTCCGCCGCCGGTAATTAGTGAGATGACCCAGGCCACCACGGCCAGGGCCAGCGTAAATAACAGTCTGTTCATCCTTCGCCCCCGCTGTCTGAAAATTTTGTCCTATCGCTACTATCCTACCACACTCCCCCGCCGGTGACAAGGATGTCGGTTTAAGGCGGTTTTCTTTTCCGGCATCTTCCAAAATCCCTTCTGATATGTTACAATATGGGCAAATCAAAAAACGGAGGACGCTGCTATGCCTAAGCGGAAGGGCGATCTGAATACCATCTACATCTCGGAGCGATTGCAGGAGTGCCTGCGGCCCATCGCCCGCTGCGGGCTGACCATAGTGGTGGCCCCCATGGGCTATGGCAAGACCACGGCGGTGAACTGGTATCTGTCCCAGCGCGCCCAGGAGGGGCCGGTCCATATCGTCCGGGTCAGCGTCTATTCCGACAACCTGGCCATCTTCTGGAAGAGCGTGCAGGACGCCTTTGTCCACGCCGGGCTGAGCTTTCTGGCCGACTGCCCCTGCCCCACCGACGACGCCGGGGCCAGTCTGCTGTCTGACGACCTGTGCCGGGCCTTTGCCGGGGAGGTCCCCTGGTACATCTTCATCGACGACTTCCATCTGCTCACCGATGGCCGAGCCGCCGCCTTTTTGTGTACCCTGGCCAACCGGCTGCCCCAGTCCGTCCACCTGATCGTGGCCAGCCGGGACCGCTTCCTCCCCCCGGAGGAGACCGTCCGCCTGGGGCGGCGGCTGTGTCTCATCGGCACGGACCAACTGCGGCTGAACCACACGGAGCTGGCCGTCTATGCCCACCGATGCGGGGCCCAGCTCTCTGAGGCGCAGATCGAGACCCTGCTCTATTCCAGCGAGGGGTGGTTCTCCGCCATCTATCTGAACCTGCGCACTCTGGCCGAGCGGGGGGCCCTGCCCGACAGCCGCTCGGACATTTATGCCATGTTCTCCGCCGCCATGATCGACCCCCTGGCCCCCCGCCAGCGGGAATTCCTGGCGGTGATGGGCCTGGCTGATGAGTTCACCGTGGATATGGCCCGAGAAATCACCGGGTACGAGGACGCAGAGGAGGTCCTGGCCGCCCTCACCGGGCAGAACGCTTTCGTCTCCCACCTGCCCGACGGCTGCGCCTATCGCTTCCACCATATGATGAAGGAGTGCGCCCAGCGTGCCTTTCTCACCCTGCCCCAAAGCCGGCAGACCGACTATCACCGCCGCTATGGCCGGTGGTACGAGACCCGGCGGCAATATCTCCACGCCATGGCCGCCTATCGCCGGGGCGGGGATGACCACGCCCTGCTGCGGGTGGTCCGGGACGACGCAGGCATTTTCCTCTCCTCCCTGAAACCGGAGACGGTGCTGAACTTTTTGGACCGCTGCCCGCCGGAGACGCTGAAGGCCCACCCCCTGGCCCTGCTGGTGCTCATGCGCAGCATGTTCAACTGGCGGCGCATCCCCAAAATGCTGGAGCTGAAGGAGCTGCTTCTGTCCGCCATAGCCGAAAACCCGGACATGGACCCAGAGGAGCGGGGGAACCTGCTGGGGGAGTGCGACCTGATCACCAGCTTTTTGATGTACAACGACATCAGCGCCATGAGCCGCCTGCACCGCAGCGCCAGCGCCCAGATGTCCCGCCCGGCCATCAGCATCCAGAACAGCGGCGGTTGGACCTTCGGCTCCCCCTCAGTGCTGATGATGTTCCACCGCCAGAACGGGGCTCTGGACCGGGAGCTGGCCGAGATGGACGAGTGTATGCCCCACTACTATAAGATCACCCGGGGCCACGGCCAGGGGGCGGAGACCATCATGGCCGGGGAGGCCGCCCTGATGCGGGGCCGCTTTGCCGACGCCCACATCGCCCTGGAGCGCTCCTATGCCCAGATCGAGGGCAACGGCCAGGAGAACATGGCCCTGTGCGCCGACTTTCTGGCCCTGCGCCTGTCCCTGTGTGCCGACACGCCCCTGCGGTATGCCCCGGAGCAGCGCCGCGCCGCCCTGCTGGGGCAGCACAACATCTCCTGGGTGAACATCTTCACCGCCGCCTGCGCCTATTACTATGCCCTGCTGGAGGACACAGCGCAGATACCGGAGCTTTTCGCCGGGCACCGGCTGGCCTCGGTGAACTTTCTGGCCCCCGGACGGCCCATGATGGACCTGATCGAAAACCAGGTCTATCTGGCCCAGGGGGCCTGGGCCAAGGTCATTGGCCGCGCCCCCGGCCTGCTGGCGGCCTGCGGCGGGCTGCACTATGCCCTGGTGGCCCTGCATATCAACTTGCAGACGGCGGCGGCCTATGCCATGCTGGGCAAAGAGACGGACGCCCTGGCGCTCCTGCACGCCGCCCTGGCGGACGCCCAGCCCGACGGGCTGGTCCTGCCCTTTGTGGAGAACTTCCGCTATCTGAAAAATCTCCTGCCCCTGTGTCCCCCCTCCCCCCTGACAGAGCAGATCGCCCAGTTAGGACCCCAGTGGCTGGCCCGGTGCCGCCGCCTGACGGAGCAGGACGCCTGCCCCGCCGCCTTCGCCCCTCTCACCCAGCGGGAGCGCGAGGTGGCCGCCCTGGCCGTCCAGCGCCTGAGCAACCGTGAAATCGCCCAGCAGCTGTTCCTGTCCGAGGGCAGCGTGAAGCAGTATGTCAATCAGATCTACTCCAAGCTGCACATCGAGGGGGACGCCCGCACCAAGCGCATCCAGCTCATCCGGCTGGCAAATTCCTAACCATTGGTTAATACCCCAATATCCGCATCCACCGTACAATAAAGCTGTACGGTGGATGTTTATTTTTTCGGGAAAGGAGGAGGGCGCTTGTACCGGAGGTATATCTCGTCAGTCGCGCCCCTGGCCGACTATATCCTTCAGGTGGACTTTGTCTCCGGCAGCCGTCTGCTGCTGGACATGAAGCCCTATCGGGACAAATTCCGCTTTCAGTCCATCTTTCAGCCCCAGGTTTGGAACAGCGCCGTGACCAACGGCATCTTTGTCCGCTTCGGCGGCGTGGAGCTCAGCCACGACGAGATTTTAGCCATGGCAGAGCGGGAGCACTGACACAATGCAAGGAGGAATACACATGAAACGACTCAGCCGATCCCTGGCGGCGGCCCTGATGCTCGCCCTGCTGGCCGGATGCGGCCAGGCCCAGCCCGGCACAGACGTGAATGGCAGCAGTTCGTCTGTCGGCCAGTCCAACCAGTCTGTGTCCGGCAGCAGCGACGGCAGCACAGGCGGCCAGACCGTCCCCGTGCTCATGGGCGGCGCCCTGCCCTTTACGGGGATGGAATCCGTTACTGCGGAGAACTATCCCGACGGCACCTACTTCTATCAGGATGTGACCCAGGACGGGCAGATGGACGTCTTCAACGTCTGCCAACCCAACCGCATCACCGACGGGGTGGACGAGGACGACTATCTCTGTGCCGCCGCCCGGGCCCTGGACCCGGAATCGTCCACTGTCTATCAGTTCGGCGATGTGGTGCAGGACCCGGACTATTCCCAGGCCCTCTCCTACCCCGTGTACCGCATCACCTTCACCACCGGAGCGAATGAGGACCAGCGGGACTGGACCGTGTTTGCCCTGAACACCGACAGCCACACCTACTTCTATGCTTTCCGCGCCACGCCCCAGGCTGCGGAGGACCTGTCTGATCTCTATGCCGACGTATTTTCCCAGCTTACGCTTGCCGACCCCGCCCAATAAGGCAACAATGCCATCAGGAGGAATAAAACATGAAAAAACAGAACTATCTTGCCCCCGCTCTGGGCCTGGGCCTGGCCCTGGCCCTGACCTTGCTGTGCTCCGGCTGCGGCAGCAGCGACACCACAGACGGAAGCCCGGACCTCACGCCCCCGGACTCCATGTCCATGGTCAAGGACTATGACATCCAGACGGATGCCGACGCCTTTGTGGGCACCTGGCTCCCCGAGGGGGACAGCGCCTATGCCTATCTGGAGATCACCTCCGGCGACGGCGAATATCTGTGGGGTCTGTACAGCCAGGAGGACCTGGCGGCCAGCGGCTATCTCCAGTATGAGGCGGACTATGACTGCATCTATGCCCACAACGACCACGACGGCGTGGGCCACCCCATCACCCTGAACGACGACGGCAGCCTGACCCTGGCCACCTTCGGCACCTTTGTCCCCGGCCATATCGACTTTGGAGACGACAGCGGCGACGGCAGCTGGATCTACATCAGCGGCACTGACCCCACAGACAGCGACACCAGCACCAACTACGACACGAATGAGAGCGGCTGGTCTGCCGCCGAGGCCGACCCCACCGCCTTCGCCGGCATCTGGTACCGCAGCGGCGATTTAGACGCGGACAGCTTTATCGTCATCGACTCCGACGGCAGCTGGCACCTCTACCAGCGGGCCCCCGGAGCGGAGAATGCCGAGATGGACTACGGCTCCATCATCCCCTCTGACACCGAGCCCTACACCTATTACGCCGTCTCCGACCCCTACGGCCTGTCCTATCGCATATTCGACTATGACACCGACGAGATCACCTGGGGCGAGGACAACGAGTACTACGATCGCCTGGAGTGACCGTCTTTCAGAAAGGAGCAGTGACATGGACATCCGCAGTAAATACCTCGCCCTGATCCTGTGCGCTGGAACGGTCCTCTCCCTGGCCGCCTGCGGCGGAGATGGGGATGTGGCCGGGGACGATTGGCGCACCACCGGCCTTGTGGCAGCCAGCGGTACCATTACCCACGACGGACAGAGCGTGGACGTGGTGGTCACGGTGGACGAGGAGAGCGCCGCCTTCTATTGGGACCGGCCGGAGCAGCTGCTGTATGACAGCGTGAAATTTCCCATGACCGTGCCCAACGCCCGGGACAACTTTGACAGTATCTCCTTCGACGATCTCAACGGCGACGGGGAGACCGACGTGACCGTGGACTTCTCCACCGCCGACGGGGGCGAGACCCATCTGGTCTGGCTGTGGGAGCCTGAGACGCGCTATGTGTTCCAGCCTGACCAGTCCTATGACACCATTGGCGGGGACGAGGACCCGGTGGCCGCCTATGTGGGCTTGTGGGAATATCAGGACGAAAACCTGTGGCTGCGCATCCACGAGGATGCCTCCTGGGAGTTTGTCAACTCGGCGGACGAGGTACTCTATGACGGCGTGGTCCTGGCTGACAGCTCCGGGGTGGAGCTCCACTTCGACGGCAACGGGGATACCCTGCGCCTGGACGCTTCCCCCGACGGGACCCTGCTGGACAACGTGAACGGCGGGGTGCTGGTCCCCACGGATACCATTCAGTCCTCCGTCCCCTTCTTTGAACAGAAGGGGCTGGAGCTCACCGCCCAGACCGACGGCGGCAGCTATCTGCTGAAAAACGGCCTGGCCTGCTACACCGCCGGCGGGAACGACTACACTCTGCGGGACTGCTATTGGTCGGTGGACATCATCCGGGATCAAATCAGCGGCGGCCAGCGGCAGCTGGAATTCAACGCCGTCTGCTATCTGCCCGACCTGCCCATCTTCAACAGCACCTTTGCCACCACCGTGACCAGCGGCCTGTACGACTATAACACCGGCACCTGGCTCACCGACACCGCCTCCTACACCCCCACTGCCTCCGGCGGCGCACCGGATACCCAGACCATCCAGTGGAGGGGCAGCAGCTATGACATCGAATTTCGCACCACGGTGAATTGGTCGGGTACCACCGGGGATGTCTACGACGTGATGACCAAGACCTATGTGGTCACCATGCCGGAGGACTATCACGGTCTGGTCCTGGCGGTGGAGGCCCAGCCGGGCACCTATGCCGAGCTGAGTAAGCGGGAAAATCTGGACAGCATCTGTCCCGGGGGCAACCTCATGGACCTGCCCACCATCGACCCCTACACCAGTCTGTATTTTGACTTAGGGTAAGCCGAAAGGAGGCCGACGAGATGAAACGCGCCAACCTGCTCCCCCTGTTTGCCCTGTCCACCCTGCTGCTGGGCCTGACCGCCTGCGGCGACGGGGCAGAGCCCTCCCCTCCCCCGTCCATGACGGCGGAGGAGCTGGCCGGGGTGTGGACCGACGGGCTGCAGAACTTCCTCCTGCTGGACCCGGACAACAGCCGCTATCTCTACCTCACCTACTATGGCCGCCTGGGCTCCGGGGACATGGACCTGGAGGACCGGCCCATGCTGTCTTATGACGATTTTCTCTATGACTTTCTGCCCCAGGATGAGGGCTTCGTCCTGGACCAGAACGGCTCCTCTGACCGGGAGAATTTAGACGGCATGGTCTTCACCCGCTATGACCAGGAGGAGACCATGTGGGACCAGCTCCTCCAGGCCGACGAGGGGCAGCTTGCCGCCCTGGACGGCGTGTGGCAGGACCCCCTGGACGAGCTGCTGGTCATCGACACGGACCGGATGGAGTACATGGCCTACAGCAGTCAGTCCAGAGGGGTGGCCACCGGCACCCTGGCCGACGCCCACGATGGCCGGGGGCCCTATCTGTTTCTCAACGGCAGGGCATACCCCAAGTTCAGCCTAGGCAACGACATTCTGATGCTCTATTTCTACCCCAGCCAGACCCAGGAGCCGGACGGCACCTTCTCCGGCGTCTTTTACCAGCAGGGCACGGCCCAGGAGATTGCCCTGTACCACCTGGATCAGGCCAAGTTCACCTATTTTGAGGGGCATCTGGTCTATTTCGACGGGCTGCGCATGTTCTATATGCCCGAAAACTATTCCGTCGGCGAGGACGGCCTGGCCTATGACCAGGACGGAAACCTCTTCGCCGCAGGCTTTGACTTTACGCCCCTGGACCCCGCGGAGCTCTGGGGCCCGGACTGGGCGGACAACTGGGGGTAACACCATGAACGAAAAATCAAACGACGAAATTTTGTCCCAAAAGCTGATGAAGCTCCAGCGAAACAGCCGCCGGGGCCTGCTCCTATTCCTGCTGGGTTTTATCGGGGTGGTCTGCACACTGGTAGGCTGGCTCTTCGGTCAGGGGGAGGAAAACAAGCTGCCCATCCTCCTCTTCACCGCGGTCCTGCTGGCGGGCATCGCCACCACCCTGCTCTGCGACAAAAAGCGCAATGTCCTCATCCAGTCTCAGATGGGGGAGGAGCTTCAAGCCATGACGGAGGGGGCCTTCGGCCCCGACTCCCCCCGCTCGGGCCTGACGCTGGAGGAGAGCTTGCTCCGCCAGGTGTGGCCCCAGGGGCAAAACTGGGAGCGCTGCAAACTGGAGCAGACCCATACCGGACGCTGGCGGGAGGTGCGCTTTTCGGCGGCCAACGGGACCCTGGAGCACGTGTACCAGGTCAAGCGGGACCAGACTTATTCCGACGCGACGGAGGAGGTCTTCGCTGGTCTGTTCCTCACCGTCCAGATCAAAAACGCCCCGGCGGCCCTCTCCCAGCGCACTGAGGAGGCCCTCACCCGGGCCGCCGGGACCCTGCCCGAGGTGGTCCATCTGGAGCCAGGGCGGCTCTTCCTGGCCATCCACACCCCGGTGCGCTTTGCCCAGGTGCCCTTCGACGCTGACCCCCGGAACATCGACAACCTGCGCTGGGGCTTTCAGCGCTCCTTGGAATATGTCCAGGGCATTCTGGACGTGCTCCTTCAGGACCGGGACCTGTTCCCCGCCGGGAAAGGCGGGCAAGCATGACCCTGGGTGGGGCGGCGGTCCTGCTCCTTCTGGCCGCCGCCGGGATACCCCTCTCCCGAGCGCTCCTCTGGGACCGGCCCCGCCTGCGGCTGGTCTGCACCCTGGTCTGTGTTCTGGTGATTTTAGCCTGCGGGGCCTATCTGGGGGCGGGACTGCTGCTCCTCTCCGCCGTTCAGAATCAGCCCCCCGCCCCATGAGACACATGAGACACAAAAAACTGCCGCACTTCCGTTTGGTTGGAAGTGCGGCAGCTTTATTTTTTGTTATGGGAAACGCTAGGCGTCAGGCCTGGGGCTGCTCGCTGTCGGCGGGCTTCTCCAGCTCCATGGAACCGACCTCGAAGAACAGGTCGTCGTCCTTGTCGGCGCCGTCAGCGCCCTCCTGGGCGGGCTCTGCCAGAGGCTCGGCCACCACAGAGGGGGAGGTGACGTTCATCCCGGGCAGGTTGCCCTCGTCGTCGATGGGGTCGTCCTTGCGGTACTGAGCCAGGCCGGAACCGGCGGGGATCAGCTTACCGATGATGACGTTCTCCTTCAGACCCAGCAGGTGGTCCACCTTGCCCTTGATGGCGGCCTCGGTCAGGACCTTGGTGGTCTCCTGGAAGGAGGCGGCGGACAGGAAGGACTCGGTGGCCAGAGAGGCCTTGGTGATACCCATGAGCAGGCGGGTGCAGGTGGGCAGACGCAGCTCCTCGCCCATCTCGTTCTTCTCCCCGGCGGCGATGCGGGCCTTCACGGCCTCCTCGGCGTCGCGGAACTCGGTGATCTCGATGGTGGAACCGGACAGCAGGTCGGAGTCCCCGGCCTCTTCCACGCGCACCTTGCGCATCATCTGGCGGACGATGACCTCGATGTGCTTGTCGTTGGTGTCAACGCCCTGCTGACGGTACACCTTCTGCACCTCGCGGATCAGATAGTTGTGGCAGTCAGACAGGCCGCGGATGCGCAGCACCTCGTGGGGAGACAGCGCGCCCTCGGTGAGCTCCAGGCCCTTGGGCACTACGTCGCCGTCCTTCACCTTGATCCCGGCGGAGTAAGGCAGGGCATAGGTCACCACCTCGCCGTCGTCGGCGGTGATGGTCAGGTTGCACATGACGTTGCGCTTGGTCTCCTCAATGGAAACTCTGCCGCCGATCTCGGCCAGCTGGGCCATCTTCTTGGGCTTGCGGGCCTCGAACAGCTCCTCCACTCGGGGCAGACCCTGGGTGATGTCGCCGCCGGCCACGCCGCCGGTGTGGAAGGTACGCATGGTCAGCTGGGTACCGGGCTCGCCGATGGACTGGGCGGCGATGATACCCACGGCCTCGCCCGCGCCAACGGGCTCGCCGATGGCCAGGTTGATGCCATAGCACTTAGAACACACGCCGCTTCTGGACCGGCAGGTCAGCACGGAGCGGATCTTCACAGAGTGGATGCCGTGGGCCTCCAGCTTCTCGGCGTCGTCCTTGCGCATCATGGTGTCCCGGGTGATGAGCACCTCGCCGGTGGCGGGGTCCACAATGTCCACAGAGGGATAACGGCCATGGATACGCTCGGCAAAGGTCTCGATGACCTGGCCATACTCCTCGATCTCGGCCACGTCGATACCGTCGGTGGTGCCGCAGTCCTCCTCGCGGATGATGACCTCCTGAGACACGTCCACCAGACGACGGGTCAGGTAACCAGAGTCGGCGGTACGCAGAGCCGTATCGGCCATGCCCTTACGGGCGCCTCTGGCGGAGATGAAGTACTCCAGCACGGACAGGCCCTCACGGAAGTTGGCCTTGATGGGGATCTCGATGGTACGTCCGGCGGTATCGGCCATCAGACCGCGCATACCGGCCAGCTGACGGATCTGAGCCATAGAACCACGGGCGCCGGAATCGGCCATCATGAAGATGGGGTTATAGCGGTCCATGTTCTCCTGCAGGGCCACGGTGACGTCGGCGGTGGTCTTCTCCCAGGCGGCCACGGACAGGCGATAGCGCTCCTCGTTGGTGATCAGACCGCGGCGATACTGGCGGTCGATCTTGATGATCTCCTTCTCGGTCTCGTGGATCAGCTCATACTTCTTGGCGGGCACGGTCATATCCGCGATGGCAACGGTCAGGGAGCCCACGGTGGAGTAGTGATAGCCCAGGTCCTTGATGGCGTCCAGCATACCGGCGGACTTGGTGAAGCCGTGCTTGTTGATGCACTTGTCGATGATCTTGCCCAGCTGCTTCTTGCCCACCACAAAGTTGATCTCCGGGTCGAACATGTGCTCGGGATCGGTACGGTCCACAAAGCCCAGGTCCTGGGGGATGGCCTCGTTATAGATCAGGCGGCCCACGGTGGTCTCCACCAGCTTGTGGCGCATCTCGCCGTCGATCTCCTTGTAAATGCGGACCTTGATGGGGGAGTGCAGGGTGACCACACCGGCGTCGTAGGCCAGCATGGCCTCGTTCTTGTCGGCAAAGACGTGGCCGGTGCCCTCCTCGTCCCGGGTGAAGGTCAGGTAATAGGCGCCCAGGATCATATCCTGAGAGGGGATGGTGACGGGGCCGCCGTCCTGGGGACGCAGCAGGTTGTTGGCGGAGAGCATCAGCACCCGGGCCTCGGTCTGGGCCTCGGCGGACAGGGGGACGTGAACGGCCATCTGGTCACCGTCGAAGTCGGCGTTAAAGGCGGTACACACCAGGGGGTGCAGCTTGATGGCGCGGCCCTCTACCAGCACGGGCTCGAACGCCTGGATGCCCAGACGGTGCAGCGTAGGCGCACGGTTGAGCATGACGGGGTGCTCCTTGATGACGAACTCCAGGGCGTCCCAAACGGCGCCCTCGCCCTTCTCCACCATCTTCTTGGCGGCCTTGATGTTGTTGGCCAGGCCGTCCTCCACCAGCTTCTTCATGACGAAGGGGCGGAACAGCTCGATGGCCATCTCCTTGGGCAGGCCGCACTGATAGATCTTCAGGCTGGGGCCAACCACGATAACGGAACGGCCGGAATAGTCCACGCGCTTGCCCAGCAGGTTCTGGCGGAAACGGCCCTGCTTGCCCTTGAGCATGTCGGACAGGGACTTCAGCGCCCGGTTGTTGGCGCCGGTGACGGCGCGGCCCCGGCGGCCGTTGTCGATCAGGGCGTCCACGGCCTCCTGCAGCATCCGCTTCTCGTTGCGGACGATGATGTCGGGGGCGTTGAGCTGGATCAGGCGCTTCAAGCGGTTGTTGCGGTTGATGACCCGGCGATACAGGTCGTTCAGGTCAGAGGAGGCGTACCGTCCGCCGTCCAGGGGGACCATGGGGCGGATCTCGGGGGGCAGCACGGGCAGCACATCGATGATCATCCACTCGGGCTTGTTGTGGGACAGCCGGAAGGCGTCCACCACCTCAAGCCGCTTGACGATGCGGGCCTTCTTCTGGCCGGAGGCGTCCTTCAGCTCGGCCCGGAGCTGCTGAGACAGCTCCTCCAGGTCAATCTGCTGAAGCAGCTTCTTCACGGCCTCGGCGCCCATGCCGGCGTCAAAGTCGTCCTCATACTTCTCCCGCATGTCCCGGTATTCCTTCTCAGACAGGATCTGATTCTTGGACAGGGGGGCAAAGCCGGGGTCGATGACGATATAGGCGGCGAAGTACAGCACCTTCTCCAGGATGCGGGGGCTGATGTCCAGCAGCAGACCCATGCGGGAGGGGATGCCCTTGAAATACCAGATGTGGGACACGGGGGCGGCCAGCTCGATGTGGCCCATGCGCTCGCGGCGGACCTTGGCCTTGGTGATCTCCACGCCGCAGCGGTCACAGATCTTGCCCTTGTAGCGGATCTTCTTATACTTGCCGCAGTTACACTCCCAGTCCTTGGTCGGCCCAAAGATCTTCTCGCAGAACAGGCCGTCCCGCTCGGGCTTCAGGGTGCGGTAGTTGATGGTCTCGGGACGCTTGACCTCGCCATAGGACCACTCGCGGATCTGCTCGGGGGAGGCGATGCCGATGCGGATGGCGTCAAACTCAGCGTAACTCATTTTTCAATCTCCTCCCGTTCTCAGATATCCTCGTCAGAGCTCAGCCCGTCGTCAGAGCTGTCTCCGCCCTGGAGCTCCAGGGTCAGGTCGTCGTCGTCGTTGTCGCCCTTGAAGGTGAAGCCACCGGCGGCGGCAAAATCGGCATCGTCCTTCTGATAGGTGAACTCCTCGTCCCGGTCATAATAGTCATCCCGGGCGGGCTTGTAATCGTCCTCGTCATCGTCCTTCAGCTCGATCTCGTTGCCGTCGGCGTCCAGAACGCGGCATGTCCAGACACAGAGACTGAAGCTCCTTCATCAGGACCTTGAAGGACTCGGGCACGCCGGGCTTGGGCACGTTCAGGCCCTTCACAATGGCCTCATAGGTCTTCACACGGCCGGTCACGTCGTCGGACTTGACGGTCAGGATCTCCTGCAGGGTATAGGCGGCACCATAGGCCTCCAGAGCCCACACCTCCATCTCGCCGAAGCGCTGGCCGCCGAACTGGGCCTTGCCGCCCAGAGGCTGCTGGGTGACCAGGGAGTAGGGGCCGGTGGCGCGGGCGTGGATCTTATCGTCCACCAGGTGGTGCAGCTTCAGGAAGTAGACATAGCCCACGGTGACGGGGTTGTCGAACCGGCGGCCCGTGCGGCCATCATACAGCCAGTTCTTGCCGTCCACCAGGCGCAGGCGGCCCTCATGCTGCCAGATGTCGATCTGCTTGGTGTCGGCCATCTCCTCCTGGCTGAGCATCTGCATCCCGTCGCCCTCTTCGTCGGCCAGATACAGCTGCTTGCCGATGAGGGGCTCGTCCCGGCCCACCTCGCGGGCCAGACCGGCCAGCTTCAGGCACTCCTGGATGTCCGCCTCGTTGGCGCCGTTGAAGATGGGGGTGGCCACCTTCCAGCCCAGGGTCTTGGCGGCATAGCCCAGGTGGACCTCCAGCACCTGACCGATGTTCATACGGGAAGGCACGCCCAGGGGGTTCAGCACGATGTCCAGGGGGGTGCCGTCGGGCAGGAAGGGCATATCCTCCTGGGGCAGGATGCGGGAGACAACGCCCTTGTTGCCGTGACGGCCGGCCATCTTGTCGCCCACAGAGATCTTACGCTTCTGGGCGATGTAGACACGGACCACCTGGTTGACGCCGGGGCCCAGCTCGTCGCCGTTCTCACGGGTGAAGATCTTCACGTCCACCACGATACCGGCCTCGCCGTGGGGCACCTTCAAAGAGGTGTCACGGACCTCACGGGCCTTCTCGCCGAAGATGGCCCGCAGCAGCTTCTCCTCGGCGGTGGCCTCGGCCTCGCCCTTGGGGGTGACCTTGCCCACCAGATAGTCACCGGCGTGAATCTCAGCGCCCACGCGGATGATGCCGTGCTCGTCCAGGTCCTTCAGGGCGTCCTCGCCCACGTTGGGGATGTCGCGGGTGATGGTCTCGGGGCCCAGCTTGGTGTCACGGGACTCGGTCTCATACTCCTCGATGTGGATGGAGGTGAACACGTCGTCCTTCACCATGCGCTCGTTGAGCAGGATGGCGTCCTCGTAGTTATAGCCTTCCCAGGTCATAAAGCCCATGAGGATATTCCGGCCCAGGGCGATCTCGCCGTGGTCGGTGGAGGGGCCGTCGGCCAGCACGTCGTGATACTCCACCCGCTGACCGGCCTCCACGATGGGGCGCTGGTTGATACAGGTGGTGTGGTTGGAGCGCAGGTACTTGGTCAGGCGATACTCCTTGGTCTCGCCGTTGTCATAGGCCACGGTGATATACCGGGCAGAGACCTTGGTGACCACGCCGGGACCCTCGGCCAGAATGACGATCTCAGAGTCAATGCAGTTCTTGTGCTCCTGGCCGGTGGCCACGATGGGGGCCTCGGGCCGCAGCAGAGGCACGGCCTGACGCTGCATGTTGGCGCCCATCAGAGCGCGGTTGGCGTCGTCGTTCTGCAGGAAGGGGATCATGGCGGTAGCCACGGACACCATCATCTTGGGGGACACGTCCACATAGTCCACCTGGTGCTTATCCACGGAGATGGTCTCGTTGCGGCGGCGGCAGGTGATACGCTCGTTGACAAAGCAGCCGTTCTCGTCCAGGGGCTCGGTGGCCTGGCCCACGGTGAACTGGTCCTCCACGTCGGCGGTCATATACTCGATCTGGTCGGTGACCCGGCCGGTCTCCTTGTCCACCTTGCAGTAGGGGGCCTCGATAAAGCCGAAGCGGTTGATGCGGGCGTAGGAGGCCAGATAGGAGATCAGGCCGATGTTGGGACCTTCGGGGGTCTCGATGGGGCACAGACGGCCATAGTGGCTGTAGTGGATATCACGCACATCGAAGGAGGCGCGGTCACGGGACAGACCGCCGGGGCCCAGGGCGGACAGACGGCGCTTGTGAGTCAGCTCGGCCAGGGGGTTGGTCTGGTCCATGAACTGGGACAGGGGGCTGGAACCGAAGAATTCCTTGATGGCGGCGGTGACGGGCCGGATGTTGATCAGGCTCTGGGGGGTGACCACATCCAGGTCCTGGGTGGTCATGCGCTCGCGGATGACGCGCTCCATGCGGGAGAAGCCGATGCGGAACTGGTTCTGGATCAGCTCACCCACGCAGCGCAGGCGGCGGTTGCCCAGGTGGTCGATGTCGTCGGGGGTGCCCACGTGATGGGCCAGGCAGTTGAGATAGTTGATGGAGGCCATGATGTCAGGCACGGTGATGTGCTTGGGGATCAGGTCGTCGATGCGGTCCCGGATGGCGTCCTTCAGCTCCTCGCCGCTGAACTCGTCCAGCAGCTGGCTGAGCACGGGGAAATAGACCATCTCGTCCACGCCCACTTCGGCGGGGTCAAAGTCCACAAAGTCCTTCAGGTGGACCATGTTGTTGGAGAAGACGCGGATGGTCTTGCCGTCCATGTCCAGCAGGGCCTCGTTCACGCCGCAGTCGTCCAGCTGGTGGGCCCGCTCGGTAGTCAGGACCTCACCGGCCTCGGCGATGATCTCGCCGGTGCGGGGGTCGGCGATGGGCATGGCCAGCTTCTGGCCACGAATGCGGGCCCACAGGCCCATCTTTTTGTTGAACTTATAGCGGCCCACGGCGGACAGGTCATAGCGCCGGGGATCGAAGAAGGTGGCCTTCAGCAGAGACTCGGCGGAGCTCCACCGTGGGGGGCTCGCCGGGGCGCAGCTTGCGGTAGATCTCCAGCAGGGCCTCCTCATAGGTCTTGCAGGCGTCCTTCTCCAGGGTGGCCACGATGCGCTCGTCCTCGCCGAACATCCCGATGATCTCGGCGTCGGTGCGGGGGCCCAGGGCACGGATCAGGCAGGTGATGGGCAGCTTGCGGTTCTTGTCGATGCGGACATAGAAGATGTCGCTCAGGTCGGTCTCATACTCCAGCCAGGCGCCGCGATAGGGGATGACGGTGGTGGCATAGGTGTGGTTGTCGGCCTTGTCCTTGTTGTCGGCATAGTACATGCCGGGGGAACGGACGATCTGAGAGACGATAACGCGCTCGGCGCCGTTGATGACGAAGGTACCGGCCTGGGTCATGATGGGGAAATCTCCCATGAAGATCTCCTGCTCATTGATCTGGCCGTTCTGCTTGTTGCGCAGCTGCACCTTCACCTTGATGGGGGCGGCATAGGTGCAGTCCCGGGCCTTGCACTCCTCCACATCGTACTTGGGCTTCTCATCCATGGAGAAATCAATGAAGGACAGCTCCAGATTACCGGCATAGTCGGTGATGGAGCCCACGTCCTTGAACACGTCGCGCAGGCCGGTGTCCAGGAACCACTGATAGGAGGTCTTCTGCACCTCCAGCAGATTGGGCATCTCCAGGATCTCCTGGTACCGGGCAAAGCTCTTGCGCAGGGTCTTGCCATAGTACACGTCCTTGGCCCGCTGTTCCACCTTCTGGCGAACTTCGTCCATGTTTACCTTGACCATTTCTAAAAATCAACTCGCTTTCTGTTTGATCCACGGTTGGTTCTGTCGGGTTTCTCTCCCGGGTGCAGGGAAAAACGTCCGTGCCGCTTGTGATTTTGCACAATTCCGGTGGGGGATCGCTTTTCCGCACACCCGGCCAAGTGGTTTGTTTCCCTGTGTTTGCTCTTGTCATTTTTCCTCTGCCATGTTAAACTACGTTCACGGTCTAAGAGAGGAAGTTTCGCCCTGTTAGGCCATAAGAGCATTTTATTGTACCATGCCCACGCACGGCTGTCAAGGCCATGCGCTTTATTTTTGCCTATTTTTCCACATTTGTGGAAAACTCCCCGCTCCCCCGCCCTGCTCCGGCGGCGGATGGGGAAATTTTTTTGCCCTGGGGGCGTTTCTCTCTTCCAGGCAAACATCAGCGGCCCCGGGATTTTTTCCTCCCGGAGCCGCTGACAAATTTTCAGTATCTGCATTTTAAAGCCTTCTCCTGGGAGAAGGTGCCCCAGTGGGCACACTGGGGCGGATGAGGGGAACGCCAAAGGGCCTTGATCTCTGACGCCAGGACGGCTATAGCCTTCGCCCCGCAGGGGAGAAGGTGGCATGGCGCAGCCATGACGGATGAGGGGGACCCCGGAGGTACATACGCTGTCGCGGGCGGACACAGAGGTCCGCCCCTACGGCAAATCACGATGGCTCCTGTAGGGGCCGACCTCTGTGTCGGCCCGTCGATGACCACCGCACCAACGACACTCACCCTCATCCGACGCTGCGCGACACCTTCCCCCTGGGAGGGGGAAGGCTATACTCGTTTTATCGGGCACGCTCACTTATCGTGACCCGTCCCCTCATCCGGTCCCTTCGGGACCACCTTCCCCCAGGGGAAGGCTATTTTTTTACTTCGCCTCGAAGACCGCCTTCATGCCCTTGAAGGTCATATAGCAGTCCAGCTTGCCCACCGTCTCGAAGGGGGCGTGCATGGACAGCACGGGCACGCCGGCGTCCAGGGTGTCGATGTTCCGCTCGGCCATATAGACGGCCACGGTGCCGCCGCCGCCGGCGTCCACCTTGCCAAGCTCGGCCATCTGCCACACCACACCGGCGTTATCCAGGGTGGCCCGGATATAGGCCACCAGCTCGGCGGAGGCGTCGCTGGCCCCGGACTTGCCCCGGGCCCCGGTGTACTTGCACAGGCCCATGCCATAGTTCACCATGGCGCTGTTGCGCTTTTCATACACCTCGGCAAAGTTGGGGTCATAGGCCGCCGTCACGTCGGCGGACAGACAGAAGGACTTCTCATAGCAGGCCCGCAGGGGCACGTTCTGCCCGGCGCACAGGTCCTCCATAAAGGTGTCGAAGGCGGCGGACTTCATGCCGGACACGCCCTCAGAGCCGATCTCCTCCTTGTCGGCCAGCATACACACGGCGGTGCGCTCCGGGGTGCCCAGCTGGAGCAGGGCAGCCAGGGCGGCATAGGCGCACACCCGGTCATCGTGGCCATAGGAGCCGATGAGGGAGCGGTCAAAGCCGATGTCCACAGCGGAGAAGGCGGGCACGGCGCACAGCTCGGCGGAGATGAAGTCCTCCTCCACGATGCCATACTTCCGGTTCAGCAGCTCCAGAACGGCGATCTTCACCCGGTCGCTGCCCTCGTCGTCGGCCAGGGGGCGGCTGCCCACCAGCAGATTCAGGCTCTCAGCGGGGATGGCCTCCCCCAGGGGCTTGCGGGACTGCTCGGCCCCCAGGTGGGGCAGCAGGTCGTCGATGGTGAACTGGGGGTCCCCCTCCCCGTTGCCGATGGACACCCGGATGGTCTGGCCGCTCTTCAGGGCCACCACGCCGTGGAGCTCCAGGGGGATGGTCACCCACTGATACTTGCGGATGCCGCCATAGTAGTGGGTCTTCAGGAACGCCAGCTCGTCGCTCTCATAGAGGGGGTTCTGCTTTAAGTCCAGGCGGGGGGAGTCGATGTGGGCCGCGCCGATGTTCACGCCCTCGGCCAAACCCCGGCGGCCAATGACCGCCAGCATGATGGCCTTGCCCCGGTTCACCTGATAGAACTTGTCCCCGGGCTTTACCGCCATGCCCCGGACAAAGGGCTTGAAGCCCGCGGCCTGGGCCATGGACACGGTGCGCTCCACGCACTCCCGCTCCGTCTTTCCGTTGTCCAAAAACTGCTTATAGCCCTCGCAATAGGCGTCCATGGCCTCCAGCTCGCCGGGGGCCAGACGGTCATAGCCGTTCTTCTTCTGATAGGCCAGGGTCTTGCGCAGGGCCTCGCCCCGGCTGGTCTCCTTGTTCTCGTCCATAATGAAACTCCTCCTTGTTCAAGTTTCGTTTCTGTTCCCGGGCCGCTTACCGGCCCTTGTGTTCCTGTAAGATGCGCTCCAGCAGGGCCCGGGCCTTGGCCCCGAACTCCTCCGCCGTGGCGCAGTCGTTGACTAAAGTATACCCGCAGGCGTCCCGATAAAATGCGTCGCTATGCTGGGCGGCCACCCGGGCACGGGCGTACTCCTCCGGGATGCCCTCCCGGGCCATGATGCGGCCCACCCGCACCTCCGCCGGAGCGGTGACAGCCAGGGTGGCGTCGCACAGGTCGGCCAGGCCGTTTTCGATCAGGCGGATGGCGTCGATGGCCGCTGCCGGGCGGCCCTCTTGCTCCGCCGCCGCCAGCCGGGTCTTCAGCGCCCGGTCAATATAGGGGGCGGCGATGGCGTTCAAATCGGCCATGGCGGCCTGGTCGTGAAAGACCACCCCGCCCAGCTTCTTCCGGTCAAAGCGCCCGTCCGCCCCGGTGAGGGGGCCGAACCGGCTCTCTAACGCATGGCGCAGGCCGTCGTCCTCCTCCAAAAGCTGATGATACACCGCGTCCGCGTCCAGCACGCAGCCCCCCAGGGCCTCCAGCTGGTTCAGCGCCGTGGTCTTTCCCGCCCCTGTGGGGCCGGTGATGCCGATGACGATCATGATAAATCCTCCGTTTTCATCCCCAATGCCTTTCCCGTCAGGGAAAGGCATTTTTCATACCCGGATGATGTGAAAGCCCGCCGCCTTGTTCAGGCGGTTGGCGATGGCCAGACCGATGCCGCCGGTGTCGGGGCACTGGGCCCAGATGGCGGTGACGGCGGTGTGGTCAAAGGCCCGCAGGGCGTCGAAGATGTGCCGGGCCTGCTCCCCCTTGTCCCCGGCGGGGCCCAGGTCCATGACGGGCCGGGTCTGGTGCCCCTTCGTGAACAGGTCCTTGAACTCGTCAAAGCAGATGACCCCGTCCTCCGGGGCGGCGTGGGCGGCGATGTACTCTGCCGCTTTTTTGGGCTCCCCGGCCACCACGGTCACGGGGGCCTTGGGGGCATAGTGGCGGTATTTCATGCCGGGGGCCTTGGGCTGCTCCCCCGCCCCCATCAACCGGGTGACGGCGGGGTCCACCTCTACTTCACCCAGGGCGTCCCGCAGCTGCTCCAGGGTCACCCCGCCGGGGCGGAGGAGGCGCGGGGGCGTGCAGGTCAGGTCGATGATGGTGGACTCCACCCCCACGGCGCAGGGGCCGCCGTCCACGATGGCGTCGATCTTCCCGTCCATGTCCTCCAGCATGTGCCCCGCCGTGGTGGGGCTGGGCCGGCCGGAGGTGTTCCCCGAGGGGGCCGCGATGGGCACGTCCGCCGCCGCGATGATCGCCCGGCACAGGGGGTGGGCCGGGCAGCGCATCCCCACCGTGTCCAGCCCCGCCGTGACCACGTCGGGCACCAGGGGTCTGCGGGGCAGGATCATGGTCATGGGGCCGGGCCAGAACCGCTCTGCCAGGGTCCAGGCCGCCGCCGGGATGTCCTGACAGCAGCGCTCCAGCCAGCCCGGCTCCGGGATGTGGAGAATGAGGGGGTTATCCTGGGGGCGGCCCTTGGCCTGGAAAATGTGGGCCACCGCCTCCGGGTCAAACCCGTTGGCCCCCAGACCGTACACCGTCTCCGTGGGGATACCCACCAGGCCGCCTTTTTGAAGGATCTCCGCCGCTCTGGGGACATCCTGTTCCGTTAAAAGCTCTGTTTTCAATGTGAGGACCTCGTTTTCTTATGGAAAGGACTACGCTTTTTGCTCATTGCCCTAAAATGACCCGCTCCAGCTCCTCCGGGGTCTGGACCAGCACGTCCGCCCCCTCGGTCTCCAGCTCCTGGCGGGAGCGGAAGCCCCACAGCACGCCGCAGCCGGTAAGACCGCCGTTTTTGGCGGTGCGGATGTCCACGTTGCTGTCCCCCACGAACAGGGTGTTCTCCCTGGTGGCGTTCATGCGCTCCATCAGCTTATGCAGCAGAGTGGGGTCGGGCTTGGTGGGCATTCCGGGCAGGGCCCCCTGCACTGTGGGGAACAGCCCCGGATAATAGGCATTTACCACCGGGCGGGCCATGGGGTCTGCTTTGTTGGTCAGCACAGCCATGTTCACCCCCGCAGCCTTCAGCCGGGCGATGAGATCCACCATACCGGGATAGGCGGCGGTCTTGTCCTCCTTATGGGCGTCGTACCGGGCAGAGAACTGGGCCAGGGCCTCTTTCAGGGTGGCCTGGTCCCGGGCCTGCTCCGGGGCAAAGCGCTCCACCAGCTTGGGGATGCCGTTGCCCACCATGCGCTTATATTCCTCCACGGTGTGCTCCGGCCAGCCCCGCTGGGCGCACACCCAGTTGCCCGCGTCGGCCAGGTCGTCAATGGTGTTCAGCAGAGTGCCGTCCAGATCAAAGATCACATTCTGATACATGCCGCGCCTCCGCTTATTCGTAGATGCCGATCTCCATGCCGCCGATCTCGATCTTGGTGGTGGGGTCAAAGGCGGCGCGCTGGAGATAGGCCTTCACGGCGATCTGGGCGAACTTGGGGTTCACCTTTTCGTCCTCCAGGTCCAGGTCGATGCGGCCCTGCTCGCCGCCGCACACGCGTCCACCCTCCTCCAGCACTTCGTTCAGTTCGCCGACGATATCGGCCAGTTCCTTGTCCTGGGGCAGCTGCGTGTAGTGAATATAGATGTCCATGGGTTCCAACTCCTTTGGTTTTTTTGCTCAAGTCTGTTCGTTCAGCCGCTGGGCCTGATCGGCGGCGGCCAGGGCATCCATCAGCTCGTTCAGGTCGCCGTTCATGATGCTGTCTATTTTATATAGCGTCAGGCCGATGCGGTGGTCCGTCACCCGGCCCTGGGGAAAGTTATAGGTGCGGATGCGCTCGTTTCGCATCCCGGAGCCGATCTGGCTGCGGCGCTGGGCGGTGTACTCCGAGGATATCTTCTCCTGCTCCGCCTCGTATAGGCGAGAGGCCAAGATGCGCATGGCCTTGTCCCGGTTCTGGAACTGGCTGCGCTCCTGCTGGCACTCCACCACCGTGCCCGTGGGCCGGTGGATCAGCCGCACGGCGGAGGAGGTCTTGTTCACGTGCTGGCCCCCCGCGCCGCTGGAGCGGAACACCTGCATCTCGATATCCGCCATGTCCAATCGCACGTCCGCCGTCTCCATCTCGGGCAGCACGGCCACGGTGACGGTGGAGGTGTGGACCCGCCCGCCGGACTCGGTCTCGGGCACCCGCTGCACCCGGTGGACGCCGCTCTCATATTTCAGCCGGGAGAAAGCCCCCTCCCCCTCGATGGTGAAGGAGATCTCTTTCACGCCCCCAAGCTCGGTCTCGCTGACGGAGTCCACCTCCGCCCGCCAGCCCCGGCGCTCGGCGTACATGGCATACATGCGATAGAGGGAGTGGGCGAACAGGGCCGCCTCCTCCCCCCCTACCCCGGCCCGGATCTCCACAATGACGTTCTTGTGGTCGTTGGGGTCCTTGGGCAGCAGCAGAATTTGAATTTCCCGCTCCAGCCGGGGGATGTCCTTCAGGGCCTGGTCATATTCCTCCTGGGCCAGCTCCCGCATCTCCGGGTCGCCCAGCAGCGCATGGGCCTGGTCCCGGGCCTCCAGCGCCTGCTGATAGGTGCGGAAGGTCTCCACCAGGGGGGCAAGCTCCGCCTGCTCCTTGTTCAGCCGGGCCACCTGGGCCGGGTCGTCATAGGTCTCCGGCGCGGCCAGCCGGGCCTCGATCTGGCTGTATTTCGCCTCGATGGCAATGAGTTTGTCCAGCATAGCTGCGCCTCCTTTAGTCAGTATGGGTCGGGCCGATGGGGACATCGGCCCCTACTAAGCCTTCTCCTGGGAGAAGGCTTTCTATCCCTCACCGGTCCACCATAAACGACTTCACCAGCGCCAACGGCTCCCGCAGGTACATTTTCAGGCGGGAGGGCAGGTGGCTCTCCGGGGCGGCCAGGGTGGACACCTCGTCAAACCCGCACCGCTGGGCCAGCATTCTGGCCCGGGTGAGGTGGAAGCCGTTGGACACCACCACCACCTGGGTCTGGGCCGGGTCCATATTCTCCTCTGAGAGCAGCTTAGCGGCGTTCTCTAAATTCTGATGGGTGTTGTGGGAGTCCTCGTCCAACAAAATATTCCGTTTGCTCACGCCGTTCTCCGTGAGATAGTCGGCGATGGCCTGGGCCTCGCTCTCCGGCTCGTCGGCCCCCTGGCCGCCGCAGGCCACCACCGTCATGTCCGGGTGGTCCTGTAAATAGGCCAGGGCCGTGTCCAGCCGGTCCTGGAGCAGCACCGACGGGCCCCAGGGCTTGACCTGGCAGCCCAGGACGATCATCACCTGGGGATCGCCGCTGACCGAAGCGTGTGCCCCGGAGAGCACCACCCCCAGCAGCGCGGCAAAGACCATCGCCCCTGCCAAGATCAAGGTCAGCAGGGCGTTCAGCCAACGGGGTCGGCGGCCCTTATAGCTGGCCACCTCGATCTTGGGTCTGCTCATCCTCTCGCCTCCTCCAGCTGGGCGGACAGGTCCTCCCACTTGCCATAGAGCTTCAGAATTTCCTCCTCCAGGGCCTCCTTCTGTTCATACAGGTCCTGGAGCTTTAGATAATCGGCGGCGGCGGCCTCCATCTCCTGGGTCAGGTCGAACATCCGCTCCTCCGCCTTGGCCACGGCC
This sequence comes from Flintibacter sp. SJQ-8, assembly GCF_054108085.1. Lineage (NCBI taxonomy): Bacteria > Bacillati > Bacillota > Clostridia > Eubacteriales > Flintibacter > Flintibacter sp. SJQ-8. Next base: position 136,870 of record NZ_JBPJWR010000017.1, on the reverse strand, counting down.
CGCTCGGCGGCGGCCACCTCCTTCTCCAGATTCTTAGTGCCGCCGGGGCGTTTTGGCTTCTCTTTCTTTTCCTTGGGAGCCTGAGCCTGGACCTGGGCGGCGGGCTGGGGCTGGTTCTTCTGCCGCTGGCGCATGGCCAGATACTCCTGATAGGTGCCCTTAAAGTCGGTAATGTGTCCGCCCTCCAGCATCCAGATGCGGGTGGCGAAGCGGTCGATGAAATAGCGGTCATGGGAGACGAAGAGCAGGTTGCCCTCATACTCCTCCACCGCCTCCTCGATCCACTCCCGGCTCTGGATGTCCAGGTGGTTGGTGGGCTCGTCCAAAATCAACAGATTGATCTTGGCGTCCATGAGCATGCACAGCCGCAGGCGGGACTGCTCCCCGCCGGACAGGGCGGACACGGGCTTGAACACGTCCTCCCCCTTGAACTGAAAGGCGGCCAGGCGGTTCCGGGCGGTCTGTGCCGTGCAGTCCAGGTCATAGATCATGGTGTCCACCAGACTGCGCTCCGGGTGGTCAAAGTGGATGATCTGGGGCAGATAGCCGATCTTCACCGTGGGACCCAGGCGCAGCTTGCCCTCATCGGGGCTCTCCTCCCCCATCAGGATCTTGATGAGGGTGGACTTGCCCGTGCCGTTGTCCCCCAGCAGGGCGATGCGCTCGCCCCCGGCCACCTCTAAATTCACGTCGTCAAACAGGGTGCGGCTGCCGAAGGATTTTTTCAGGTGCTTGATGGTCAGCACCTCGTCCCCCCGGAACTCCCGCTCCCCAAAGCGGACCTCCATCTTCCGGGCCTTCTTGGGCCGGTCGGTCACCCGCATCCGCTCGATGCGCTTTTCCATGGACTGGGCCCGTTTGAACGTCTTGTCCATGCCGGAATAGGCCCAGGTGCGCAGCTGCTCGGCGGCCTTCTCCAGCTGCTGGATCTTGGCCTGCTCCTTCTCATACTGGCGCTGGCGCTCCTCAAAGCGGCGCTCCTTCTCCACGGCGTAAAAGCTGTAGTTGCCGGAATAGAACTCCGCCTTGCCCTCCTGGATCTCGATGACCCGGTCCACCACCTTGTCCAGGAAGTAGCGGTCATGGGACACGGTGAGCACGGTGCCCTTGAACTTCTCCAGATACTCCTCCAGCCACTCGGTGGCCCGCAGGTCCAGGTGGTTCGTCGGCTCGTCCAGCAGCAGGATGTCCGTGTCCTCTAAGATCAGGCGGCCCAGGTTCACCCGGGTCTTCTCCCCGCCGGACAGCTTGTCAAAGGGCCGCTGGCGCATCTGGGCGGAGATGGACAGGCCGTTGCACACCTTGTTCTTGTTGGTGTCCATCTCATAGCCGCCCCCGGCCTGGAATGCGGCGGTGAGCTTGTCATACCGGGCCATGGCGGCCTGGTCCTCCCCCTGGCCCATGGTCTCGGCCAGCTGGGTCATCTCCCGCTCCATGGCGTGGAGATCGGCAAAGGCGTCGTCCAGCACGTCCTCCACGGTATAGCCCGCGGGATAGACGGGAATTTGAGAGATCAGGCCCACCCGCTTGCCCGGGGCGATGACCACCTCTCCCTCGTCATAGTCCATCACGCCGGTGAGAATGCGCAGCAGGGTCGTCTTGCCGCAGCCATTCGGCCCCAGCAATCCGACCCGTTCCCCTGAGTCCACCTGAAAGGTGAGCCCGTCTAAAATTTTACTGCCAACCTCGAATTCCTTCACCAGGTTGGTCACGGAAATGTCGATCATAGCGTCCTCGCATCATAACCATCGTAAGGGCCGATGCGGACATCGGCCCCTACGCGGCAGTCTTTAATTCTTGGCCGGGGTGGTGTGCTCCATCAGGAAGGCGGTCAGTTCCTCCATCTGCATCCCCCGGGAGGCCTTTACCAGGATGGTGCTGTCCGGGCGGATGATCTGCTCCAGCAGGGCCTTGGCCCCCTCCTTGTCCGGGCAGTGGTGGACCTGGGGCACGCCGGAGTCCTGGGCGCCCTGGGCGATATAGGCGGACATCTCCCCCACGGCGATGAGACAGTCGATCTTCTCCCGGCCCAGGCACTCGCCCACCTCGGTGTGCAGGGCGGGGGCGAAGGGCCCCAGCTCCAGCATGTCGCCCAGCACGGCGGCCTTCCAGGTGCTGTGACTGTCGGCCAGCACGCTGATGGCCGCCCGCATGGACTGGGGATTGGCGTTATAGGTGTCATCCAGAATGGTGATCTGCCCGTCCCGGCGGAGGATGTTCATGCGCATCCGGGTGGGGACGAACCGGGTCAGCCCCTGCTGGATCTCGTCGGCGGTCAGGCCGAAGAACTCCCCGATGGCCGAGGCGGTAAGGGCGGGATAGATCATGTGCTCCCCCAGGGCGGGAATGCGCACCTGGCGGTCCATGTTGGGGGTGGTCAGGCGGCAGAGGATGTGGCTCTCCCCGTCGCCGCCCACGGTCTGGGCGCGGTAGTCCAGGCCCTCCCCCTGGCCGCAGAACACGGTCTTCACGGGGGTGTGGCCCCGCAGAGAAGCCAGCATGGGGTCGTCCCCGTTGAGCACCAGCAGACCGTCCTTCTGAATATGGGGCAGCAGCTCGCACTTGGCCTTGAAGATGTTCTCCCGGCTGCCCAGCCGCTCGATGTGGGCGTCGCCGATGTTGGTGATCACGCCCACGTTGGGCCGAACGATGTCGGCCAGATAGTCGATCTCGCCCGGGCGGTCCATGCCCATCTCCAGCACGCACACCTGCACGGTGCGGTCCAGGCGCAGGATGGTCAGGGGCAGACCGATGTTGTTGTTGAAGTTCCCCTCGGTCTTCAGCACCCGGAACCGGGTGCCCAGCACGGCGGCGATCATGTCCTTGGCCGTGGTCTTGCCCACGCTGCCGGTGACGGCCACAAAGGGGATGTCGAACCGGGATTTATACCAGGCGGCCAGGTCCCGCAGCGCCCGCTGGGTGTTGGCCACCTTTACATAGAACTTATCCTCCCGATAGCTCTCCCGCTCCCGGGCGGTAAGACAGCCCACCGCGCCGCTCTCCAGGGCGGCGTTGATATAGGCGTGGCCGTCGAACCGGTCCCCCACCAGGGGGATGAACAGGGAGCCGGGGTGCATGTTCCGGCTATCTGTATCTACCTTTTGGATGATGGCAGATGTATTCTGAAAGGGGCCAAGCAGGGTGCCGTTCACGGCCTGAAGCAGCTGGCCCAGGGTGATCTCTTCCACAGGCTTCAGACCCCCTCTCTTCTGGCTTCCAGGGACTTCTGGATGATGATCTCGCACAGCTGGCCATAGTCGATGCCCACCACAGCGGCCTCCTGAGGCACCAGACTGGTGGGGGTCATACCGGGCAGGGTGTTGATCTCCAGGAAATAGGGGGTTCCGTCCTCCGTAACGATAAAGTCCGCCCGGGAATACACCGCCAGCCCCACCGTCTGGAACACGGTGAGAGCCGCCTGGCCCACTTTTTCCTCCCACTCCTGGGGGATATCAGCGGGGCAGACATCCAGGGCCGCACCGGGCTGATACTTGTTCTCATAGTCATAAAAGCCCTGCTTGGGGATGATCTCGATGGAGGGCAGGGCCTTGCCGTCCAGCACGGCCACCTGGATCTCCCGGCCCTGGATATACTGCTCCAGCACCGTGCGGCCGCCCAGGCGGATGCTCTCCGTCAGGGCGTGGCGCAGCTCTTGGCGGGTCTTGGCGATGAACACGCCGATGGAGGAGCCGCTGGCGATGGGCTTTACCACCACGGGCAGCTGGGTTTCAGCCGTCAGGGCGTCCACATTCTCCTCCGTCACCGTCACGGTCTGCCACTTGGGGGTGGTCACTTTTCCGGCCACCAGCTGCTTGGTCATGTCCTTGTCCATGGCGATGGCCGAGCCCAGATAGCCCGAGCCGGTGTAGGGCACGCCTAGCAGGTCCAGGGCAGCCTGGATGCGGCCATCCTCGCCGCAGGCCCCGTGGAGGGCCAGATAGACCACGTCCGCCCCGGCGCACAGGTCCAGCACCCCGGGCCCGATGGCGGAGGGGCTTTGGGTCTTGCGGCTGGCGCGCACCTGGTCCAGGTCGGGGGCCTGGCGGCTCACATGGAGAAATTCCTCCGGGATGGGAGCGCCATACAGGGCCTCCGGCTCCTTGTCCCAGTCATCCAATCCAAAAAACAGATCGACCAGCGCCACCTGGTGGCCCCGGTCCCGCAGCGCCTGGCACACCAGCGCGCCGGAGGACAGGGATACATTGCGTTCCGGGCTGAGTCCCCCGGCCAGTACCACGATCTTCATATTCAACAGCACCTCGTTTTTCCTTTTCGGCACACTTATCGCATGATACACTATATGCTAGCTGAACATTTTAGCACATCCCCCGTCAATACGCAAGCCGGGGAAGGATTTTTCCATATAACACAAAACAAATATCCCTAGCAATATATTCGCAAAATAATACCTCACGGTCATGCGCCCCGTGAGGTATCATTGCTATCGCTTTACAGCATAGATTTTAATAATTCAGGCCATCTGTCAAAAACTTCTCTGCCAACAATCACTTCGTCCACCAACCCCATATTCAGTGCGTCAATAATACGGCAGAGATACGATTTTCCTTTCGTCCACCACGTTTGATAAGCATCTACAAACAACACATGGTAAATCTTTTCTCCCGTTCTTTCATATAATTCTTTAAACTCATACCCATCGAGTTGTGTTTCATAAACTCCGTCTGCTACACGGCTTCCAAATGTCGTTGCGTAATAATATTCTTTTATCTCCCACACCATCTTCGGATTCTTGATACTAGGATATGCACCATCGAACCTACGCGAAGAAACTCCGAGTAGCGCTCCGTTATCGTTATGCATACGTGTCAAGCCTTTAGGATCATCGTCAAATCCAAGGCCAGACACATTTGGCAATGCTTCACGAATTGTTTTCTCTGCAAGTATGTTAACAGCTGCCGTAAAATAAGAAATCTGTTTTTTGTCACCTTTTTGCTTATTTTGCGGGATTTTACAGAGAAAATCTTCTCGGTCATGTAATTGCAGAAGTGGACAGCATTCGGTGCGGGCTTGTTCTGCATTCATAAGCATGGACTCTACGAAATTATTCAAAATATCTGCACGCATATTCAAATAATTGATTACGGGTTCAAGCATTTCATCTGGTATATTAATATTTTCTTTTTTGCATAGCCCTTTGATTTGCTTTTCAGAATAGTTACGAACAATACCTTTTCCTCGTTTTGTATAGCCTAGTTTCTCTGAAATAAACTTGACAAATGCCCAAAATTCTATTGACATATTTTGAAATTCAGAAAACGCCCTCATTCTCTCTCTGCCTCCTCAAACAACTCCGTTATAGAAACATTTAATGCACATGCGATTCTAGAAATGTTCTCTAATGATACGTTTCTCTTCCCTAATTCCACATCGCTAATGTATGTACGATGCAGGGTACACAGATCAGCGAGCTTCTCTTGAGAAATGTTCCGTTCTCGACGAAGTTTCCTAATCGCTCTTCCAAAACGCATTAGAATTGTCTCAGACATCACTTGACACCCCCGCATATGTAAATTATAATTAGATTGTCTATTATAAGTCTACAGACTATAAGTTACGAAACGGAGCCGTTTTATGATTCCTGCATTGCTAAAATGGATCGGAAACAAACAGCGCTTTGCTGAAACCATTGTTTCATATATGCCAGATGAATTTGTAAATTACTACGAGCCCTTTTTAGGTAGTGGTGCCGTAATGGCTGAACTACTCCATGCGGACAGCAATAAGATATATCCTCATCTGATACACGCCTACGGCAGTGATATACTCCCTTTTCTTATTGATGTATTTAATTATACAAAAGATTCCCCAAATCAATTAATCGATTACTACACCAAACAAATCGATGAATATTACCTCTCCCCAGTTGAAAAATACAACGAAATTAAAGACAGATTCAACTCTAATCATAACGGATTGGATTTCTGTGTGCTCTCTCGGACTTGCTATTCTGGAATCATCCGCTTCAGAAAAGCTGATGGATACATGAGTACCCCAAAAGGTCCTCATTCTCCAATAAAACCAACCACATTTAAAAATCGTGTTCTTCAGTGGCATGAATTGCTTGACAAGGCAAGTTTTCAAACCGAAAGTTTTATAACCGCAATGGATAAACCCACAGCAGGCGATGTTGTATATTGCGACCCTCCTTATACTCATTCTCAAAGCATTATCTATGGGGCTCAGAGTTTTAATATCAACGACTTATGGATTAAGATTGACGAATGTAAGCGTCGCGGTGCCAAAGTAATGCTTTCTATCAACGGAATGCGAGAGTCCAGAAAAAAGAACATCTCTGTTGAAATTCCACAGGGGCTTTTTGCGCGGAAGATTATAATTGATTGCGGGACATCTATGATTGATCGGCTACAGAGTTCCGGCAAAGAAATGATTGGTGAAAAAGTTGACGATCTGCTCTTACTAACCTGGTAATCATATATACCCATTCTGATTATATTTTCTTTGCAATTTTAGATATAATAAATATCCCCCGGCAAAGCCGGGGGTATTTCATATGCGGGCAAAGCCCTTTGTTCCTCGCATAACGCGTTAACGCGTAAGTACGGTCTGCCAGCCGCGTCAGGCTTGTTACTTGCGACCCGTAAACGGGCTGCTTCCGCCTATCGTCAGCTGCTCACCCATCTCGTCTTCCTTCAGCTGATTCTTAGTGTACTCTTTGATTCGGTTCGCATTCTTCCCTGCCGTGTCCACATAGTACCCACGGCACCAAAATTCACGGCTCCGATACTTGTACTTCAATTCTCCGAACTGCTCGTACAACATCGTACTGCTCTTCCCTTTCAAGTATCCCATAAAGCTCGACACCGAATACTTCGGCGGAATCTCTACCAGCATATGCACATGGTCCGGGCACACTTCTACCTCTATGATCTTCACATGCTTCCACTCACACAGCTGCCACAGAATCTTTCCCACCGCCAGCCGCTTTTCTTTATAAAATACCTTTCTCCTATATTTCGGGGCAAATACTATGTGATACTTGCAGTTCCACTTCGTATGCGATAAACTGTTTATGTCATTCAGTCCCATCCTGAATGTCCTCCTTTTGCTTTCGATTGCAGTTGGCAGACCGCAATCTTACTTTAGCAAAAGGAGTTTTTTTCGTCTACTCTCCGCTTAAGCTTTTTGGAACCACTCGCCTAGCGAGTGGTTTTCGGGCTACAAAAATGGCGTGACCGCAAAAGTCACGCCATTTTTATTGTCTTCAACCTCAAACGATTGAACCTATTACATCTTACGTCATTTACAGATGGACTGGCAGGGCTTCCCCGTCTTTCAGCCGTCCCAGGGGGCGGTAGAGGGTGAAGTACATGGTGGCGAAGCAGGCCAGGCCGCCGATGAGCTGCGAGGCCGCCTCGGCATAGAACACGCCCATGGTGTCCATCCAGATGGGCAGGATCACGGTGAGGGGGGCGTTGATGATGGCCTTGCGCAGCAGGGAGAAGAACACCGCCTGCTTGGACCGGCCCAGGGCCACGAACACCGACTGCCCCGCCGATTGCAGGGACATGGGGATGAACAGGGCGAAATAGACCCGCAGGGCGGGCACACCGGCGGCGATGACCTCCGGCTCGCTGTTGAACACCCGGATCATCAGCTCAGGCAGGAGCATGGCCGCAGCCCAGAAGGCGGCGGCATAGGCCACCGTCAGCCCGCAGCTGAACCGGATGGACTTGCGCACCCGGCTGTACAGCCCCGCGCCGTAGTTAAAGCCCATCACCGGCTGGGCGCCGTTGCTCAGACCGTGGACAGGCATGAAGAACACCTCCCGCAGGGAGTTGATGATGGTCATCACGCCCACGTACAGGTCCCCGCCATAGCTCTGGAGGGTGGCGTTGCACACGATCTGCACCAGACTGTTGGTCATGTTCATAAAGAAGCCGGACAGGCCAAGGGCCACGATGCGCTTTACCCGCCGGGCCTGGAGGGGCAGACAGCTGAGCTTCAGCGTGAGCAGGGCCCGCCGCCCGGTGAGGAATTTCAGCACCCAGGCCGCCGAGATGGCCTGGGAGATGACGGTGGCCAGGGCCGCCCCCTTCACCCCCATGTTCAGCAGGAAGATGAAGATGGGGTCCAGGACGATGTTCACCGCCGCCCCCAGCACCACCGTCATCATACCCACCGAGCCAAATCCCTGGGCGTTGACGAAGGGGTTCATGCCGAGGCTTATCATCACAAACAGGGTGCCCATGAGATAGATGGTCATGTAGTCATCGGCATAGGGGAAGGTAGCGTCGCTGGCTCCGAACAAATAGAGAATGGGCCGCTTAAAGGCCAGGAAAAAGGCGGTGCAGGCCGCCCCTAAAATGAGCAGCAGGGAGAAGGAGTTGCCCATCACCCGCTCGGCCTCCTCCTGGTCCCCCTGGCCCCGGCAGATGGAGAAGATGGGCCCGCCCCCGGTGCCGCACAGGTTGGCAAAGCCCATGATGATGGACACGATGGGGATGGTCACCCCCAGACCGGTGAGCGCCAGGTGGCTGCTCCCCGGCAGGCGGCCCAGATAGATGCGGTCCACCACGCTGTACAGCACGTTCACCAGCTGGGCCGCCGTCATGGGCAGGGCCAGGGACAAAATATTTTTGGAGATGCTCCCCTTGGAAAAATCGCTTCTGCTGCCCACCCGGGCCGCCTCCTTCGTACAATACTTGAACGCTTGGTTTAGATGGCATCTAGTTTAACACGCATTTTACAAAAAGAAAATGGCGCATTACACGATTTACGCCCCGTTATCGCTTCGTTTTTCCACAAAAAGCAGCAGAGGGTGGAAAATCTCCCGCCCTCTGCTGTGGGTTCTGTATGTTACTTCTGATATTTGTCCACCAGATACCGGATGGCCTCCACATAGCCCTGAAAGCCCAGGCCCATGATGGTCTTCTCGCAGGCCAGGCGGGCATAGGAGATCTGGCGGAAGTCGTCCCGGCTCTTCACGTCGGACAGGTGGACCTCCACCGCAGGCAAAGCCACCGCCTTCAGCGCGTCTAGAATGGCCACGCTGGTGTGGGTATAGGCGGCGGGGTTGATGACGATGGCGTCCTTGGCCCCATAGGCCGCCTGGATCTTGTCCACCAGGTCCCCCTCGTGGTTGGACTGATAGACCTCCACCTCCACGCCAAGTTGTCGGCAGGTGTCCTCCACCAGCTTCACCAGCTGGGGATAGCTCTCTTTGCCATAGATGTTCGGCTCCCGAATGCCCAGCATGTTCAGGTTGGGTCCGTTCAGCACCAGCAGCTTCATAGCTTCAGCCTCCTTATGATCTCGTCCACTGCCCGGTCCACCTGGTCGTTGTCCACCGTCAGGTCGGCGGCCTTTTCGTACAGGGGCAGGCGCTTTTCATACAACTCCTCCAGGGGATTGGCCTGGGACACGGGCCGCCCGTCCAGGGGCAGCTGGTCCAGGGGCCGCCGCAGGAAGATGACGGTGGAGTTCTCCCGCATGGGGGCCCAGTTCTCCCGCCGGGTGACGATGCCGCCCCCGGTGGCGATGACGGTGCCGGAGGCCCGGCCCGCCTGGCACAGGGCCTGGTGTTCCAGGGCGCGGAAGGCCTCCTCCCCCTCCCGGGCGAACAGCTCTGGGATGGGGCAGCCCGCCGCCTGGACCACCAGGGCGTCGGTGTCCACCAGGGTGCGGCCCAGCCGCTGGGCCAGGACCCGGCCCACGGTGGTCTTGCCGCAGCCGGGCATCCCGATCAGCAGCAGGTTCTGGGTCTCCCGCTCCATCTGGGCGGTGATCTCCTCCACCTGGCCGTCGGGGATGGGGGCGTCCAAAAAGCGCTCCGCCGCCGCCTTGGCCTGGGCCACCAGCATCCCCAGGCCGTTGGCCCGGCACAGGCCCCGCTCCTCCGCCTGGAGGAGCAGCCGGGTGCGGGCGGGGTTATAGATGAGGTCAAAGACCCCCTCTAAATTGGGCAGGCGGTCTAAGTCCACCGGCGAGACCTCCGTGTTGGGATACATGCCCACGGGGGTGGCGTTCACCAGGACCTGGGCGGCGGCGTGGCGCTCCAGATTTTCATAGTTGTCCGGGCCGGACCGGGAGATGAACACGATCTCCCCCGCCCCCAGGTCCTCCAGCACCGTCTTCACCGTGGGGGACACGCCGCCGGTGCCCAGGATCAGGGCCTTTTTGCCCCGGATCTGTGCCCCGGCGGACCGGAGCATATAGGCAAAGCCGTCGTAGTCCGTGTTGTGGCCCAAAAGAGTTCCGTCCTTCTGCCGGACGATGGTGTTCACGCTGCCGATGCGCCGGGCCTGGTCGGTGAGGGTCTGACAGAAGGGGATCACCGCCTTTTTATAGGGGATGGTCACGTTCAGCCCCTTAAAAGTCCCGTGGGTGAGGAAGTCAGCCAGCTCCTCCGGCTTCTTTTCCACCAGCCGGTAGTCATATCCGGCCAGCTTCTTGTGAATGGCGGGAGAAAAGCTGTGGCCCAGCTTCTCCCCCAGCAGGCCATATTCCAGATCGCTCATCAGCAGATGACCTCGTGATAGGTGCCCAGATAGCGCAGCTGCTCGCTCTCGGCCTCCAGATCCCGGAACAGCTTCTCCATCTCGGGGGCATAGACCGAAGCCTCCACGTCGAAATAGAACATGAACTCAAACTCCCGGCTGGGCAGGGGGCGGCTCTCCAGCTTCTGCAGGTTGATGTTCAGGGCATAGAACTTGGCCAGCACGTTATACAGGGTGCCGGGCTTGTGGGGCAGGGTCATCATCAGAGAGGTGCGGTCCGCCCCGGGATAGATCTCCGGCTTTTTGGAGATGCAGATGAACCGGGTGTAGTTGTTATCCTGGTCCTGCACGTTGTCCTGGACGATCTCCAGGTCATACTGCTCGGCGCAGAAGCGGGAGGATAGGGCGGCCACGTCGCTGCGGTCCGACTGGGCCACCATGCGGGCGGCCACGGCGGTGTTCTCCACCACGTGGACGGCCACATTCTTCAGCCCAGCCAGATAATCGGCGCACTGGTGGAGGGCCTGCTCGTGGGAATAGACGTCCCGGATGTCCTCCAGCTTGGTGCCGGGTTTGGCCAGCAGGTTGTGGCTCACCTTCAGCCGGGCGGAGCGGACGATGGAGAAGTTGTGGCGGATCATCAGGTCATACACCGCGTTCACCGAACCGGCGGTGCTGTTTTCGATTGGCAGGATGCCATACTGGCACATGCCGCTCTCCACCGCCTTGAACACGTGGTCAAAGCTCTGGAAATACATGATGGAGGGGGCCTTGAACAGGCGGTCACAGGCGATCTGAGAGTAAGCGCCCTCGATGCCCTGGCAGGCCACGGTGGGCCGCTGGGGGAACAGCTGGGGGGTCTCCTCCATGGCCTTTTTGATGCCGTCATAGACCTTGGAGCCCCGGCCCAGCTTGCCGTTCTCATAGGAGCGGCTGGCGGCCATGATGGTGCGGTACATGGACTGGACGTAGTCGGCCAGCTCCTCCCCAGCCTCCTGGCCCACCTTGCTCAGCAGGGCCCGCTCCCGGCTGGTGTCCAGCACGGGCATATTGTTGGCCTTTTTATACTCGGCCACCTGGGCCACCGTCTCCATCCGCCGCTTCATCAGGTCCACGATCTGCCGGTCAATGGCGTCGATGTCCCCCCGAAGCTGCTCTAACTCGCTCATATTGTCTCCTCCTTGTTGTATCTCTCTTTAAATATACAAATTGTTGTCGAATTTACTTTAAAATCGCCGGGGCGTCCAGCAGGGCGTCCAGCAGGACCAGGGCGGCGGCGGCCTCCACCACCGGCACGGCCCGGGGCACGATGCAGGGGTCGTGGCGGCCCACGATGGACAGCTTCTCCTCCGTCCCCCGGCTGAGGGACACGCTGTCCTGCTCCCGGGCGATGGACGGGGTGGGCTTAAAGGCCGCCCGGAAGATGAGGGGCATCCCATTGGTGATGCCGCCCAGAATGCCCCCGGCGTGGTTGCTCCTGGCGGTGACGCGGCCGTCCTTCATGGCGAAGGGGTCGTTGTGCTCCGAGCCCCGCATCCGGGCGGCCCGGAAGCCGGCGCCGAACTCCAGGCCCTTCACCGCGGGTACGCCGAACATGGCATAGGCCAGGCGGCCCTCCATGCCCCCGAACATGGGGTCCCCCAGTCCGGCGGGCAGGCCGGTGGCCATGCACTCCACGATGCCGCCCACCGAGTCCTGCTCCTCCCGGGCCAGCAGAATGACATGGCGCATCTCTTCCCCCGCCTTGGGGTCCAGGGTGGGGAAAGGGGCGGTCTTCAGCTGTTCAAAGGTCTCCCGGCGCTCCCCCATGGGGTCAAAGGGCCGGTCCTCCACCTGGGATACCGCCTGAATGTGGGCGGCGATCTCAATGCCCCGGCGGGCCAGGATCTGAAGGGCGATGCCCCCGGCGATGCACAGGGGGGCGGTCAGCCGCCCGGAGAAGTGCCCTCCCCCCGCCACATCCTGAAAGCCGCCATACCGCACCTGGGCGGTGTAGTCGGCGTGGCCGGGGCGGGGCACATCGTGGAGGGAGGAATAGTCCTTTGACCGGGTGTTGGTGTTCTCGATGACGGCGGCCAGGGGCGCGCCGCAGGTGACATTGTCCACCAGGCCGCACAAAAACCGGGGCTTGTCCGCCTCCTTCCGGGGGGTGGCGGTGGCGTCCCGGCCCGGGGCCCGGCGCTGGAGAAAGCGGTCCAGCTCCTCCAGATCCACCCGCTCCCCGGCGGGCAGGCCGTCCACCGTCACGCCGATGGCCGGGGCGTGGGACTGGCCGAAGATGGACACATGCAGATTTTTACCCAGATATGAGGACATCCAGATCCCCTCCTAACTGACGATAGTCCTCCCAAAAGCCGGGATAGGACTTGTTCACGCACTCCGCCCCCAGCAGCGTTATCGGGCGGCGGCAGGCGCAGGCCGCCACGGCGGCCATCATGGCGATGCGGTGGTCGTTGCAGCAGTCCACTGTCACGCCACCCTCTAATATAGGCAATCCGTGGAAGGTCAGGCTGTCCGGCCCCTCCTCCACCGCCGCCCCCAGGGCCCGCAGGGTCTGGGTCACGGTAGCCAGCCGGTCGCTCTCCTTCAGACGCAGCCGGGCGGCGTTGGTCAGGCGGCACTCCCCCGTCCGCACCGCCGCCATGGCGGCCAGAGGGGGCACCAGATCGGGACACTGGGACACGTCCAATTCCACGTCCCCCGGCCGGGAGAGCTGCTGAGAATAGGGCACCACCCGCATGTCCCCCTGGGCGGAGGACCGGTTCAGGTTCAGAATATCCACCTGACTGCCCAGCAGGTTAGCCCCATACCAGAAGGCGGCCTGGGACCAGTCGGTCTCCACCGCCCCGTCCGTCCCCGCATAGGTCTGGGGGCCGGACAGGCGATAGCCCTTCTCTGTCTCCTGAACGGACACGCCGAACTGGTCCAGCGCCTGGAGGGTCATGGACACATAGTCCCGGCTCTCCAGGGGGGTGGTCAGGGTGACGGCGCTCTCCCCCTCCACCAGGGGCAGGGCATACAGCAGTCCGGTGATGAACTGGCTGGACACGTCCCCGGGCAGGGCGTACTCCCCGGGGGTCAGGCGGCTCCGCACCGTGAGCACCCCGTCCTTCTGCTCATAGAAGATGCCCTTCTGGTCGAACAGGTCAAAATAGGGCTTTTGGGGCCGCTGCATCAGCCGCCCGTGGCCGGTGAACACGCCGCCCCCCGCCGCCGCCAGGGCGATGGGGATGAGAAAGCGCAGGGTGGAGCCGCTCTCCCCGCAGTCAAAGTGGGGCAGCTGGCCGTCCAGCTGCGCCTCTCCCCCAAATCCCTGGACGGTGAGGGTACGGTCCTCCAGGCTCCAATCGGCCCCCAGGGCCTCCATGCAGCCTAACGTCGCCCGGATGTCCTGGGACAGGTCCACGTTCTCCAGGCGGCTCTCTCCCTGGGCCAGGGCGGCGGCGATGATCAGCCGGTGGGCCTGGCTCTTGCTGGGGGGCGGAGTCACGGCCCCGGTCAGCTTGCCGGGCCGGATGACAACGGTGGTGCTCATAGCGGCATCCCCAGCTCCAGCACCCGCCGCAGCTCGTCATAGTTGGTGGGATAGAGGACGCAGTTGCCCAGCACCTCGGGCTGGATCAGGGTGATGGCGTCCCCACGGCGCTTCTTGTCCGCGTGGGCGGCCTCCAGCAGCTCGTCGATGGACTTGTCCGTGGTCTTGGGCAGGTGATACTTGTCCAGCAGGGTCTCCAGCACCGTCCAGCAGGCGGGGGGGCACTTCTTCTGGCGCACGCAGGCCCGGGTCATGATGGCCATGCCCATGGCCACCCCCTCCCCGTGATAGATGGAGTAGCCGCCGCAGCGCTCGATGGCATGGCCGATGGTGTGGCCAAAGTTCAGCACCTGACGCACGGCGTTGTCCTGCTCGTCCTGGGCCACCACGTCCCGCTTGATGGACACGCAGTGGGCGATGACCCACTCGATGTCCGTGCCGGGGGTGTTCTCCAGCAGGAAGTTGATCAGCTCCTGGCTGCGAATCATACCATATTTAATGATCTCCGCCCAGCCCTCGGCCTCCACCTGGGGGGACAGGGTGGCCAGCACATTGGTGTCGCACAGGACCAGATGGGGCTGGGTGAAGGTGCCCACCAGGTTCTTGCCCTCGGGCAGGTCCACGGCGGTCTTGCCGCCCACGGAGGAGTCCACCACCGACAGCAGGGAGGTGGGCAGCTGCACACAGGGGATGCCCCGCAGATACAGGGATGCCGCCAGCCCCGCCATGTCCCCGGTGACGCCGCCGCCCAGGGCGAACACCCCGTCGGACCGGGTCATGCCCTTCTGGGCCAGACAGGTCAGCAGCTGGACCAGGGTGTCGGTGTTCTTGGACTGCTCCCCGGCGGGGAATATGAAGTGGTCCACCTGAAAGCCCGCGTCCTCCAGACTGGCCTGGACCATGGACCCGTAGAGGGGCCACACGTTGCTGTCAGAGACGATCATGGCGTGCCGCCCCTTGATGAGGGGGGCGGACAGCTCGCCGGTGCGGGTCAACAGACCGGAGCCGATGCGGACCTCGTAGTCCCGGGATGCGTGTACAGAAATGGTCTCCATGGAAAAAAGCGCCTACCTTTCTAAATTCCGCTGCTTACTGCTCGTCCAGTCCGGCCACGGTGTCCCGGATGGCGTTCACCGCCTTGGCCACCTCCACAAACTGCTCCGGCCGCAGGGACTGGGCGCCGTCACACAGGGCGTGGGGCGGATCGTTGTGGACCTCGATGATCAGGCCGTCGGCCCCGCAGGCGGCGGCGGCCATGGCCATGGGCTTGACATAGCGGGCCACGCCGGTGGCGTGGCTGGGGTCCACGATGACAGGCAGATGGGTCATCTCGTGGAGGGCGGCCACGGCGGACAGGTCCAGGGTGTTCCGGGTGGCCGTCTCAAAGGTGCGGATGCCCCGCTCGCACAGGATTACATTCTCGTTGCCCCCGGCCATGATATACTCAGCACTCATCAGCAGCTCCTGCAGGGTATTGGCCAGGCCCCGCTTGAGGAGGATGGGCTTGCGGGTGTGACCCAGCTCCTTCAGCAATTCAAAGTTCTGCATGTTCCGGGCGCCCACCTGGATCACATCCACGTCCTCGAACAGGGGCAGGTGGTTGGCGTTCATGATCTCGGTGACGATGGGCAGGCCGGTGGCCTGTTTGGCCTTCACCAACAGCTCGATGCCGTCGGCCTTCAGACCCTGGAAGGCGTAGGGGGAGGTGCGGGGCTTGAATGCGCCGCCCCGGAGCATGGTGGCTCCGGCGGCCTTCACGCTCTGAGCCACAGAGATGATCTGCTCCTCGCTCTCCACGGAACAGGGGCCGGCGATCATGGCGAAGTGGCCCCCGCCCACCAGGCGCTTGTCCGCGCCCACCTGAATGACGGAGTCCTGGGGGTGAAACTTGCGGTTGGCATTTTTATAGGGCTCAGACACCCGCTTCACATTCTCCACGATATCCAGTCCACGGATGAGGTCGCTGTCCAGCTTGCTGGTGTCGCCGATGACGCCGATGATGGTGGAGTAGTCGCCGGTGGACAGGTGGGTGCGCAGATTCTGGCTCTCGATCCAGTGGATCAGATCGTTTACCCGCTCTTGCTTGACTTCCGGTTTGACAATGATGATCATAACAGTTCGTTCCTTTCTTGTGCGCTGTGCGGCGCTTCCCCCAGGCCCGAAAAAAAGCCTGCGGTGAAGTGTTTTTCACCGCAGGCCCTGTAACGTCCTTTGATTTCTTACGCAAAGGTGGTCACGCCATTGTTTGCAGCAAAAAGCACTTTTACTTTGTCGGTCCAAAAGCCGTAAAAGTAAAAGTAGCCAAAAAAGAAAGCGGCAAACAGATTCAGCATGACGGTTCTCCTTTCCGCAGATCTCAGAAATTCTGTGGGTATCATAGCACCGGGACTTTGCTCTGTCAATAGGTTTTTTTCTTGTTTGTGAACTTTTTTATCCCGGCGTTCTCCCCCCCGCCTGCGCGGCAGCCGGGAAAGACGCAAAAAAGCGCACCGGCGAAAACTCGTCGATGCGCTTTTGTTGGCATAGGATCGTAAGTTCGATCAGCCGCCGAACACCTTGATCATGAAGCCAGCGGCAACAGCGGAGCCGATAACACCGGCCACGTTGGGACCCATGGCGTGCATGAGCAGGAAGTTGGAGGGGTTCTCCTTCTGACCGACGCTCTGGGCCACACGGGCGGCCATAGGCACGGCGGACACGCCGGCAGAGCCGATCAGGGGGTTGATCTTGCCCTTGGTCACGATATACATGATATCGCCGAAGAGCAGACCACCGGCGGTGGACAGCATGAAGGCGCACAGACCCAGGACGATGATGGACAGGGTCTGACCGGTCAGGAAGGTGCTGGCAGTGGCCTTAAAGCCCACGGACAGGCCCAGGGGGATGGTGACGATGTTCATCAGACCGTTCTGGGCGATGTCGGACAGACGCTCGGTCACGCCGCACTCACGGAACAGGTTGCCCAGCATCAGCATACCCAGCAGGGGGGCGGTGTCGGGGATCAGCAGGACCACGAAAATGGTCACGGCGATGGGGAAGATGATCTTCTCCGTCTTGGACACGGTGCGCAGCTGGGTCATCTTGACCTTGCGCATCTCCTTGGTGGTCAGGGCCTTCATCAGAGGAGGCTGGATCATGGGGATCAGAGCCATGTAGGAGTAAGCCGCGATGGCGATGGCGGGCAGCAGCTCAACAGCCAGCTTAGACGAAGTCAGGATGGCGGTGGGGCCGTCAGCGCCGCCGATGACGCCGATGGCAGCGGCCTGCGCAGGGGTAAAGCCCAGGCACAGCACGGCCAGCAGGAAAGCGGTGAAGATGCCCAGCTGAGCGGCAGCGCCCAGCAGCAGGGAGATGGGGTTGGCCAGCAGAGGACCAAAGTCGGTCATGGCGCCGATGCCCATAAAGATAATGGACGGATAAATGGCGTATTGGACGCCCTGATAGAGCACCCACATGAAACCGACGGTGCCGCTGTGGGTGGCCGCGTCGTACACAGGCTCGTTAAACAGGCCGGTGACGGGCAGGTTGGCCAGCAGCATACCAAAGGCGATGGGGACCAGCAGCAGGGGCTCGAAGCCCTTGCCGATGCCCATGTACAGCAGAAGGCAGGCGATCAGCAGCATGATAACGGTGCGCCAATCCAGAGCGGCAAAGCCGGAACCCTGCATAATTTTAGTTAAAACTTCAACCAGAAAATTCATACTTTACCCCTCCTTTCAACCCAGAGTGACCAGCAGGTCATCGGTGTTGACAGCGGTGCCCACCACGGCGGACACGGACTTGACGGTGCCATCCACAGGCGCGGAGACCTCGATCTCCATCTTCATGGCCTCCAGGACCACCAGGGTGTCGCCGGCCTTGACGGTGTCGCCGACCTTGCACTCCACCTTGAAGATGTTGCCGGGCATGGGGCTGTTCACGGCAGTCTCACCGGCGGCCACAGCTGCGGGAGCAGCGGCGGGGGCGGGAGCCGCAGCGGGAGCAGCAGGGGCAGGGGCCGCCACAGGGGCGGGAGCCGCAGCGGGAGCAGCCACAGGGGCGGCGGGGGCGGCGGCAATGTTGGTGATCTGGAAGGAGCCCATGGGCATGCCGGACTCCTCGGCCACGGCGGCCATCATCACGGCCACCAGCTCACCCTCGTCCACGGCGGGCGCCGCAGGGGCGGCAGCCGGTTTGGGGGCGGCAGCGGCCTTCTTGGCGGGGGCGGGGGCAGCCTTGCCCTTGCCCTCCATAGAACCCACGACCTTGGAGATGACCATGATGACCACGGCCAGGATGGCCAGCATCATGAACACCACCAGCAGGCCGCAGACGGCGACCATCAGGGCGTCGCCCACGGAGAGCGAGGTATTGGGGTTCAGAATTGCTTTTTCAACACTAGGCATAGACTATGCTCCCCCTTAACCCAGGGTGACCAGCAGGTCGTCGGTGTTGACAGTGGTGCCAACCACAGCGGAGATGGCCTTCACGGTGCCGTCCACGGGAGCGGAGACCTCGATCTCCATCTTCATGGCCTCCAGCACCACCAGGGTGTCGCCAGCCTTCACGGCGTCGCCCACCTTGCACTCGACCTTGAAGACGTTGCCGGGCATGGGGCTGTTCACGGCAGTCTCACCGGCGGCCACAGCGGCCTTGGGGGCAGCGGGAGCAGCGGCGGGGGCGGGAGCGGCGGCAGGAGCGGGGGCGGCGGCGGGGGCAGGAGCGGCCACGGGAGCGGCAGCCACGGGGGCGGCGGCCACAGGAGCGGCAGCGGGGGCGGCGCCGGTCTTTTCCACAGTCACGCTGTAAACCTTGCCATTGACGGTAACATTGTAGTTCATAGCTTGTTTTCCCCTTTACATTTATTGATCTGACACGTCGTTTTGGGCCTGACATCCACGTCCGGCCCGTTTTTGCTTCGGACCGCATTTCTCCCGCACTGGTGTGTGCGGGAGAAATGGCTCCGAATACGAGAAATTATAACATTTTTGCCTGACGGGTGTCAAGCGGTTCGCCGCTGCTTCCAGTTACTTCTTAACGAAAGTCTTACAGCACGTCGGCGAAAGCCTGGATGGCGGTGCTGGCCTGGCCGAAGTCCCGCATCTGCTGGTCCACGCCCAGCTTGATGTGGGGGATGTCGGCGGCGTCCAGAGCCTTCTTCAGATAGGGATACTCCATCTCCTCGGGGTCGCAGAACTGCTGCATAAACAGCACCAGACCCTGCGCGCCGCTGTCCTTGACCAGCTTGGCCACGAACTCGCCGCGGCGGTTCTGGTTGGACTCCTCATCATACAGCAGGTCGTCGTAATCCTGATCGGCAAACTGCTGGGCCAGAGCCATCATGGGGTCGCCCTCCTCGCTGGCGTCCACGCGGAAGGAGCGGCTCTCCTGGGCCACGTCGTCGGCGGCGATGGCGATCTTGTTGTCGTCGAAGATCTGCAGCAGCTTGGGGTTGTCGCAGATGATGCCGGAGGTGACGATCTTCTTGCCGGTCCAGTTGGCGGCGGGCAGCTTGGCCAGCTCGGCATTCAGGGCCTCCAGCTTCTCGGCGAAGACGGCGGGCTCCATGAACCAGGCGGCGCGCAGCACGGCGGAGCGCTTCACGGCGGTGATGACATCACAGTGCTCGCTGGCCAGCTTGACAAACTCACGGCGGGCGGCGCGGCTGCGGTTCATGACCTTGATGGCCTGGCGCAGGGCGTCGTCGGTGATGGCGGCGCCGGAGATCTTCTCCAGCTCCTTCTTCACGTGCATATACTGGTCAACAGTGAACTGCAGGCCGAAGGAGGGGCGGCGATACTGGGGGTGAGCCAGGAAGATGCAGGGCAGCTTGCCCTCCATGGCCACGCGGAAGTTCTGGCTCATGGGGCGCAGGGTGTCGCAGATGGTGGGGGTGATGATGCCGTCCAACTGATCCATGGTGCCGTCCAGCAGCATCTCCAGCGCCAGCTGGGCGATGGTGCAATAGAAGGTGGCGCAATACTCCTTGGCCTGGGAGATGGTCTTCTTGTTGCTGCCCCAGATGCCCATGGGGACCATACCGGCAGCCACGACCAGCTCCACGGGAGCAAAGTAGGGCAGGATACCGATGACCTTCTTGCCCTCGTTCTTATAAGCGGTCAGCACGCGGTGGGGGTGCTCAGCCACCTCCGCAAACTCTTTCAGCATAACCTCGGTGCTCATTTCTCAGCGCCCTCCTTCGCAGCTTTGTTAGCCTCCATGGCCTCGACCAGGCCCTGGACGCGGGTCTCATACTGGGCCTCGTTGAAGTTTCTGGGATCGGCCTGGTCGCCGTCGAAGCCGGCACAGGGCACGCCCAGGTCCTTGGTGAAGCGGCGCTGCATCTCGGCCATATAGCCGGACCAGGGCTTACAGGAACGGTTGTAGTGGACCAGCACGCCGTCCACCTTGTTGTTCCGGCAGATGCCCTCACGCCAATCCACGCCCTGCTCGATACACACGGAGTTGGGGGCCTTGTAATAGGCGCGGGCCATCTCGTCGATGTTGTTGTACACGAAGCCGAAGGCGGGGGCGTACACCACGGCGGTGACGTTGACGCCGTTGGCCTTCAGGGGCTTGAACAGGTTGGGCAGCTTGGGCCAGCAGGGGATGCCCTCGAACATGACGCGGTACTGCTCGGGGAAGGGAGTGGTGGACTTGCCTTCCTTCACGGCAGCCTCCAGGTCCTTGTCCAGCAGCTCGAAAGCCTCGGCAGCCTGGACCTTGCCGCGGGCGGTGACCACGTCGGCCATGTGGTTGAACAGGTCAAAGCCGCTGTAGGGGGCGGGCTTGTACTGGAGGTAATCGCACACCTTCAGCCAGGCCTTGGCGGTGCGGTTGGCGTGGGCACAGGCGTCCTCGAACTTCTTCTGGTCGAACTTCTTGCCGGTCAGCTTCTCCAGCTGGTGGATGGCGTTGTCGAACTGAGCGCGGACATAGGCCACGTTGGTGTCGGCCACATCGACGGTGTTGTTATAGGGGATGTCGATCATGATCAGGGGGATGTTGCACATACGGGCGATGTTCTCATACCACTTGGTCATGCAGTTGCAGATGTTGTTGCAGCACAGCACGAAGTCGGGCTGGGGGATGCGCATCTGCTTATAGGGCTTGATGGCCTCACGGCGGAAGTTCTTATAGGCGATCTCCTTCTCGGTGGTCTCGGGCAGAGCCTCGATCTCGTGGATATCGTCCAGAACGGTGTAAGGCTGCATGGTCTTGGGGTCCTTCTTGGGCTTGCCGGTCTCGGGGTCGATGATGACCTTGCCGTTCTCGTCCTTCATGGGCTTGCCGCTCTTGGGGTCGATGATGAACTCCAGGGTCTCGGGGTCGAACTTGCGGGCGGCACGCTTGCCGGCGGCATAGGCCAGGCTGATGCGGGCGTAGCCGCAGATGTCGTTGTCAAAGCCCAGCTCCTCGGCGGCCTTGCACATGATCTCGCCGTCACGCTGAGCGGCGATACCGGCGGCCTGGTTCTCGGGGTACATGACGTTCAGGTCGAAAGCCTCGGCCAGCTCACAGGGGAACTTGGAGCTGGACCAGCCCACCAGCTTGCCCTCGGCCTTGGCCTTGCGGGCGTCGGCATAGACGTCATCGACGACCTTGCGCAGCGCCAGGACGCCGGGACTGACTGTTTTAGCCATAGTAAATTTCCTCCCTACTTATTCTAAGAAAAACTTGCGTCGGGCCTTTTCAGGCCTTCTGCGCCTTTTGGTACTTTTGATAAGCGAACAGAGCGGCGCCCAGCGCGCCGTTATACTGGGTCAGGGGCGAGATGTGGACCTCGTGTCCCAAAGACTCCTCCAGGGCCTTGACCACGCCGGAGTTCTGGGCCACGCCGCCGGTCATCACCACCTGGTCCCGAATGCCCACCCGGTGGGCCAGCCCGGTGACACGGGCGGCCACGGAGTGGTGGATACCGTTGATGATATCCCGCTTATCCGTGCCCATGGACAGCTGGCTGATGACCTCGCTCTCGGCGAACACGGTGCAGGTGGAGCTGATCTCCACCGTCTTGGTGGACTGGGCGCCCAGGGTGCCCAGGTCCTCCACCTTCACCTCCAGCACCCGGGCCATCACGTCCAGGAAGCGGCCGGTTCCGGCGGCGCACTTGTCGTTCATCACAAAGTTGGTCATCACACCGTTTTCCACCTGCAGGATCTTCACATCCTGGCCGCCGATGTCGATGACCGTGTGGACCTGGGGGAACAGGAACGTCGCGCCCTTGGCGTGGCAGCTCAGCTCGCTCATCTGCGTGTCTGCGATGCCCTCCAGAGAGTTGCGCCCGTAGCCGGTGGCCAGCACAAAGGCCATCTCTTCCTTGGTCTTTCCAGCCTGCTCCAGCACCTCGCTGATGGCCCGCTGGGGGCCGCTGGTGCCGGCGCCCACAGAGATCAGGGACTTTGCCACGATCTCCTTGCCGTCGGCCAGCATGATGCACTTGGAAGCCGTGGAACCGATGTCAATTCCTAAGGTATAGATATGATCCATGGTAACGCTCCAAATATTCAAAATTTCGTCCGCTGGAGAACATACAGGCCATTTCTCCGGCATTCGTGGGTGCTCCGGGGTCTTTTCTCAAGACCCCGGAGCCGGGAACTGCCCGAAAAATCACTTCTTCAGGGAGTCGTAATCCTTGATGGTTCTGGGCAGCAGCATCTGGTGGAAGGGGCAGATGGACTCGGGGTTCTGATAGCAGGAGTCGGTGAAGGCCACCAGATAGTTGCGCATCATGGGCAGATCCACGATCTCGTCCACCAGGCCGGCCTGAGCACAGAACAGAGGCTTGGACTTGCGGTCGTAATCGTCGATCATCTCGTTCATCTTGTCGATGGTGGGCTGCAGATCCTTGCCCGCCTTCTGATCCTTGGCCAGACGGCCGGTGTACATGGCGTTGGCAGCGGTCTTGCCGTTCATAACGTTGATCTCGGTGGCAGCGGTGCCCAGAGAGAAGGCGTTGTTGTCGTTGCCCTGAGGGCCGCCCAGCACGTAGTGAGCGGCGGCGGTGCCGCGGCGCAGAGTGATCTCCATCATGGGCAGCTTGCTGCTCTGGATGGAATAGATCAGGGACTGGCCCAGGCCCAGCAGCTCGGCGACCTCGGCGTCATCGCCCACGTCGATGCCGGTGGTATCCTGGATCCAGATCATGGGCAGGCGGTCACGGGCGCACAGGGTGACGAACTCGTTCATCTTGATCAGGCCCTGGCGATACAGCTTGCCGCCCACGCCCATGGACTGGCCGTACTTGGCGACTTTGTACTCGGGGTAGTTGGGGATGATGCCCTGGTTGTTGGCGACCACGCCTACCAGCAGGCCGTCCACCTTGGCGATGCCGGTGATCATCTCGGGACCATAGCCCTTCTTATACTCCATGAACTGGCTGCCGTCGAACAGGCGGGCAATGACGGAGTACATGTCATAGGCGCGGTTCTTGTTGTTCAGCACCAGGTCATACAGCTCCACGTCAGAAGCGGCGGGAGACTGGGGAGCGTCCACGCGGAAGAACTCCAGGTCATAGCTGGGCAGCATGTCCACATACTTCTTGATGGTGGCGATGACGCCCTCCTGGGTGGGGCACACCTCGCGGAAGAAGCCGGTCTGACCATAGTGGACGGACACAGATCCGGGAGGATCGGCACGCAGGCCCTTGGTGGCCTCGATCTGGGCCAGAGCGGCCTCCATGTCAACGTGGGGCTTGGGGTTCATGCCGCCCACGATACCGGCGCCGCCCACGGCCATGTTGGCCTTCTCGTGGGCGATCAGCACGGTGGGAGAAATGGAGTGATAGCCGCCGCCGGCGGGGTTGGTGCCGTGGATGCCCACGATGACGGGCACGCCCATCTGGTTCAGCTCGGAGTTGCGATAGAAGGGGGTGCCGCCGCCGCGACGGTTGGGGTACACCTTCTCCTGCTGGTCCAGCTCAACGCCGGCGCACTCCAGCAGATAGATCAGGGGGATGCGCAGCCGCTTGGCGGTGTCGCTGCCCCGCAGCAGGTTGTCGGCCTGGCCGGGGACCCAGGTACCGGCGTGCTTCTTGTTATCGGAAGCGATGATGCAGCACCACTTGCCGTTGACGCGGCCCAGGCCCTTCACGATGGAGGTGGAGCCGGTCTTGTTCTCCTGGGGGTTATACAGGCTGTTCAGGGGGCACCAGGTGCCAGCGTCCACCAGGAGGGAGACGCGCTGCATAGCGGTGAGCTGGCCCTTGGCGTTCATGGCCTCGTCGGGCTTGCCGGCCTCCAGGGCCTTCACCACGTGGGCGTGGATGTCGTCCTCGATGGCGCGCAGCTCGGTGGCGTTCTCGGCGTTGGCCTTAACGGGCTTGCCGACCACGGGCATGTTCTGGAAATAGCGGGGCATAGAATAATTACCCATGTTAATTCCTCCTTAATATTGTTCTGGCGGGCGGCCCCCGAAAAGCGGGGGCCGCGGCGGGAGCGTCAGATATCACATCTCGTCACGTTGTCCGACGGCAGCAGTATGCCGATCAGGATCAGGGCGAGGAGAAGAACGAGAAGAATGAGCATATCTCTATTGTTCTTATTCTCCATATCTTTACTCCGAAAAAGCCAAATTAGTCCTTGGGGACCTTGATGAAGGCCTGGCCGGGGTCGATCTCCTCACGGATCAGCTTAATGATCTCGGGGCCGGGACCCTCCATCAGCTGGGCGCGGGACACGTCGATGTCGAAACCGGTGTTCTCCTGGACCATCTCGGGGGTGGAGAACGGATAGTAATAAGCCAGATACATCCGCTTGGTCTGCTCATCGAACTTCATGATGCCCAGGTCGGTGACGACCATCTGGGGGCCGCGGTTGCCGGGCAGACCGGCGCGCTCACGGCCGCCGGGGCCGTCCATCCAGCCGCAGGAGGTGATGTAGTCGATCTTCTCCATGAAGCGGCGCTTCTGGTGCTGCATCATGATGATGGTGTTGCAGTAACCGGCAATGCCGTTGGCGCCGCCGGAGCCGGTGAACCGGGTCTGGGGCTTGACATAGTCGCCCTTGCCATAGATGCAGGTGGAGTTCACGTTGCCATAGGGGTCGATCTGGGCGCCGCCGATGAAGGCCACCATACGGTCCACATCGTGCAGCCACTCGTTGGCCTCAAAGCCGATGAAGCGGATGTTGGGCCACTGCACGGCGCAGTGAGCCATGAAGCGGTTGTCGCCCACGGAACGGGGCACCTCAACGGGGTCGCAGTCCATCAGGCCGCTCTCCACGATGGGGTGGCAGGAGGGGCACACGGCCCGCTTGGCCAGAGAAGCGCCGATCAGGGGCAGGCCGGTGCCCACGATGACGATCTGGTTCTCCTTGATGTTCTTAGCAATGGCATAAGCCTGCATTTCCTGCTTGGTATACTTGGTATAATCAGACATTTTCAATATCCTCCCTGCTTCTCAGTGTCTGGTGGAGTAGCCCAGGTGGGGCTCGTTCTTCAGGCGCAGCAGACGGGCGCCGCCGATCTTATCCAGCAGCTCGTCCTGGTCCTTGATGGAATAGACCCACTTGTCCAGGAAATCCTTAAAGGTCTCGGGGAAGGCCACACCGGCGGCGGCGTCATCAGCGGCCTTCTTGGCGCGGGCAGCGGCGTCGGCCAGCTTGGCGTCCTCGGGCTTGGCGGCAGCGGCCTTCTCGGCCTTGGCAGCGGCCTTGGCCAGCTGGGCCTTGGCGTCCTCGGCGTCCTGATACTTAGAGGCCTTGTCATACTCCTTCAGGGCGTGAGAGTCGTTGTCATAGTAGTTGTAGCACTGGGCGGGCCAAGCGCCATAGGGGCAGTGGACCACGGCGTCCACGCACTGGCCGAAGATGCGGGTCAGGGTGGGATCGCGGCGGATGTACTCGTCGCTGACCAGGTCCTCGCAGGTCACGATGACCTTGCGGGCGGCCACGGCGATGTCGATGTCGTGGAACTCATCGCCCTCGATGATGCAGGTGCCGTCGGGGCTGGCCTTCTGCACGTGGATGATCGCGGTGTCCAGCTTGGGCACGGGGACAGCGATGACCTGCTCGCCGGGGTTGAAGGGGTTCTCCACCCGGACCAGCTTCTTGTCGTCCACCTTGTCCAGGGTCTTGCGGACCTCCTCGCTGATGCCCCAATACTGCTCCAGACCGGAGCCCTGCATCAGGCGCACAGGCAGGAAGGGCAGGCCCAGAGAGGCGGCGTGCAGCTGGAGCATCAGGACGTCCTGAGAGTAGTCCTCATAGGTCAGCTGGCCCTTCTCGATGGCAGCACGGAACCGGCGGGACACGTTGGTGTAGCCGGAGTTGGCGGTGTAGCAGTTGATATAAGCCTTCACACGGCCCTCGCCGATCATCATGTCCCAATCGCCGCCGGCAGGACCGGCCCAGACGGTAAAGTCCTTCTGGCCCTGACGCAGGATCTCATACACCGCAGCATAGGGCTTGCGGTTGGTGGTGAACCCGCCGAAGGAGATGCAGTCGCCGCTCTCGACGAACTTCTCCACCGCGTCGTGCAAGGAATACACTTTGTTCATGGTAAAACCTCCGTTGCAAAATGTTTTTTGGTTTTTCTTGCTTGTTTGCTTCCTCTGGTTTTCAAGGTACGAAAAACTGCGCATATGCGCTATTTATCGGCTACTTATTGTAGCACAGGTCGTCCAGTGGGTCTAGCTTTAATTTAGCAAAAAGTTTGCATATCTTCTCCTTCCATGATATAATAGCAAAACAGCGGGGGCAACGCCCATTTTTTCGCCCCCTTCTCCCCGGCCAGCCGCTGCCCGCCCGCCGGACCCTTACGGAGGTTCTGTCTATGACCAATGTGGAATTCCACTTACAACTCAACCACAATGACACCTGGAACATGAGTCGGCTGCACTTTCACGACCATTTCGAGTTTCTGCTGCCCCTGACCAGTCCGGGCAACATCTTTGTGAACGACCAGGTCTATCCCCTTCAGCGGGGCACGCTGTACCTCATCGGGGAGAACACCCTCCACCGCACCATGGCCACCGGCTTTCACGCCCGGTATATCCTGCACATCAGCCGCAAGGCCCTGGACCAGCTGTCCACCCCCCAGACCGACTTCACCCAGCTGACCCACGACTCCTTCCGCCGGGCCAACCTGAACGCGGAGGAGATGACCGACCTCATCGAGCTGTTTCAGGCCCTGGAGCGCAACAAAAACGACGGCTCCTTCGGCAGCGACATCCACCAGATGACCGCCCTGCTGAACCTGCTGGTCTATGTGGCCCCCGCCCTGAACGCCGCCACCGCGGGCGAGGCCATCCGAAACAAGGACTTTCTGCGGGTGGCCCCCATCCTGGACTACATCCGGGACAACCTGGCCGACCCCCTCACCCTGGACCAGATCGCCAGCCAGTTCTATATCAGCAAGCACTATCTCTGCCGCATCTTCAAGGCGGCCACCGGCTTCTCCGTCATGGAGTATATCATCTACAGCCGGGTGCTGCGGGCCCGGCAGCTGCTTCAGGAGGGCGTCAGCGTGCAGCAGGCGGGAGAGCGCTCCGGCTTTTCCGACAACTCCCACTTCATCCGCACCTTCGGCCACCTCACCGGCATCACCCCCGGCCGCTATGCCAAGGAGTACCAGTCCAGCGACCAAATCCTGCTGCGGGAGAACATTTAAGCCGGTTTTCCACCGGGTTTTCCCCATTTTATGAAAGTCCGTTGGTCAACATCTGCAAATCCCCCTCCCCTTCACAGGGCTGCCGCTTTCGCGCGGGAGCATTCTAAAAATTTCAAGACCCAGGGAAACCGCAAGTGCGCGCGTTCCCTGGGTCATTTTGTCCTCTATGCAAGAACAGAGCGGCCAAATCGCCGCCCTGTTCTTCATTCATGCAAACACACGGACGAACCGCTCTTCCTGGTCTCTCATACGCGCGGCAAACTCTGAATAGCTCCCCGCGTCCACCGGGATCTGCAAGCCGTGCTTGGTGACGCTGACGTCATCCCGGGGGACAACATTCTTCTCATAGGTGGAGCCGCGATTCATCCACAGCTTCAGATCCTCCGCGCCTTTCGCCTCGGGATAGAGATAGTAGCCGATTTTGGCATCAAACCGGAACATATAGGCCAGCAGCTGCAAATAGTCCCGGCCATCGATGTTGCCCATGGGCTTATATTTGGCGTCGGCGACGATCCTCTGCGCCCCGTCCCTGCCGATAAAATCGGGATAGATTTTCCCCACGTTTCCGTGGAACAGTCTCTGGGCACCTTCGCCGCTCTTGTTTCTCGGATGGTAGAAGATATCCCCGACGAGCAAGGCGATGTACTCCTCCCACAGCCACGCGCCGTCAAATAAGATCCCGTATATCTGCCTGGACCCCGAACCGATCTGGTGTTTCTGGTGCTGAAGGATCAGCAGGCACAGCCGCTGTAAGGCCAGATACTCCCGGAAATAGGCGTGGCGGACGGGGCTTTGTTTATTCTGCTCTATGATCCTCTGCCGGTCACCGGGCGCATACCCCGGCGTGGCGTCGATCACCTGCGTTACCTCGTCCTTTGCTTTGGCAAGCAGACGGTTTCCATAGGGCTTTCTCTTGATAAATTCTATCGTGTGCCGCACCAGCTCCATCAGGCCGTTGTCAAAAGAAAACTCCCGCTGGTGATAGGCGATCTTCCCCACAAAGGGCGTGTTCCGCCCGATATGCCTGGCCACGTCGATGACGCCCTTCACGTTCCCGTCGTTATACCGGCGGCGGATATACTGCTTGAACGGGCCCTTCCGCATGGCGGCCTTGAGATAGTGGGGAAACAGGAACAGCAAAAACTGAAACAGCCGGTTCTCCTGTTCGGCGTCGGCCTCCAAATCGACCAGGTTGGGAAAGCCCAGAACCTTGTCCAGCAGATACTGAAAAAAGTGGTCCTCCCCGCCGCCGCAGAAGCGGGACTGGATGATGAGCCGCTCATCGCCCCAGCCGAGAAAGCCCATCACATTGCCGGAGCGATAGGCATCGTTGACGCTTTGCAGGACCATCTGCTCCCGGGTCATGTCCTCCATGTCCGTTACGGTCTCGGGAAACAGGAACACCCCCTCCCGCTCCAGCTGCTCCAGGTTCTTGTCCGCCAGCTTGCCCGTCAGCCCTTCCACGGAAGAAAAGGCGCTTTTTTTCTGCCGGGAATTATCCCGGATCTTCAGCAGCTTCATTGGTGTCACCCCGGACGGGTCTCTGATAGCCGTATGCCTTTGCAAAGCGGTCCATCAGCCTCTCCTCGTCGTACATGCCCCGAACATATTCCTGCAAAAGCGGCTGCAAATAGTCGGTCCACAGCTGGTCAAAGCTCAGGGTCTTCAGCTTCAGGAAGTAGGCCGCGCCGATCTGATAGTTCTCGTTCAGGTCCTCCACCCCGGCGATTGCTTTGTTGAGATCGCCCATCCGCCTGATTGCCTCGTTCTTCAGCTCCTCGTTTTCCAGGGACGCCAGCATCTCCAGGCGCTCGTCCGCTTTCAGCTCTACGAATCGGAACCGGCGGCGCATGGCAAAATCAAAGCTGTCCACCGAGCGGTCAATGTCGTTCATGGTGCCGATGATGTAGAGATTTTCGGGGATATAGAACTTCTCGTCCGGGTCAGAATGCAGATTGGAATACTGGGTGGAAATTTCCCCGGCCCTGCCGCGATACCCGGGGTCTATGGAAAAGAACAGCTCTCCGAAAATTTTCGATATCTCGCCCCGGTTGATCTCGTCGATGATAAAGATGTACTTTTTCAGCTTTTCCTGTTTTACCTGTGCCTTTGAAGCTGTAATTTTCTTTGCCTGAATGGCCTTATAGATGGCAAAGTCATAGGAGTATCCCTGTGTAGCGAATGTCTTTCCGAAAAAAGCTGTAACATCCTTTATCTTTTCGAACTTCTGCCCGGACTCCAGCATCTTTCTCACTTCGTCCAAATGCAAAGTGAGCTTGTTCGATGTCTCATTTCCAGGAATGGAAATATTGATAAGCCCATCATCTACGCTCGTTATAGTAAATTTGTTCCCATTGATGGTCTTAAACGTGTCAACGCCGAATTCAATGTCGGAGAAAAATTCTGTCATAGCCTCCTGGGCAGAGAGTTCTTTTTCCACCACTTCTTTGGTTTTTTTGGAATCCTCGTAATTTTTTCTGGCGCAGTCCACAAATTTTTTGAAAATGCCGTCCCGCAGCGCAAAGCCCATGCTCCCATCGGCGTTGAGCTTTGGTCTCAGCCCCTCCACAAAGTCGGAGTAGTCATAGCTGGGGTGGAACTGGACGAACTCCACCTGCTTTTTCTGCTCGTCCGTGAGGAGGGTGTAATCGTCAAAGTAGCCGTCGCTGACGATATCCGCCGCGATCTCCCTGGCCAGATAGGACTTGCCGGTGCCGGGAGCGCCCCTGAAAATCAGATTTTTGGCTTCGAGCAGCATGTGCGAGAACCCGTTCCGACACCCTTCAGGCTGGGGAGCCGCATCCGGCGCTGCTTCCGTCTTCTCCGCCGCAGTCTCCTTTTCATCCTTGTCCCGATAGGTCAAAACGAACCGGTCCCCCGGCTGGCCAAACCGCTTCAGGCACTCCTGAACGAAGCGGATCGTGGAGAAGATATTCCAGCTGTAGATCACGAACCGACGCCCGTTGTCATAACTGTAGGTCAGATATTCGATGGAATTTTTATATCTTTTGAATTCCTCTACACTGGTATAAATGCCGCAGATCATCTGGCTGCTCGGCTTGTATTTGCAAACAGGAAAGTTCTCCTTCTCCTCCACCGACAGGGCGGCAAGCTGCTTTTCGAATATCTGACAAGCAAGGCGCGGCAGGGTCATGTTGGATATCTTCTTCTCACCCTTTCTGTGGGCCCGCTTGATGATATCCCCGTTCGCCCGCTGAAAACAGACGCCCAGGGGCACATAGTTATCCCCGAGGCTCAAGTCATCCATGGTAAAGCGCTCATCCGTGGACACCACGCCCTGGGCCGTGACGGTCAGCTCAAACTTCTCCTGCCGCTTGGTCTCAATGGCAAAGCCCAGACGCTCCAGACAGTTCCTTGCATCCTCGCTGCCGAAGGACTCCGTGGAAATATCCGTCCCGTTTGCCAGATGGTCCGCCACGGCCACCACATACTTGGGCGGATAGGTCTTCCCGTTTTCAGACACAAGCACGTATTTCATGCTCACGTTGTGCTCGGGGACGCCCTTCTCGTCGATGAACTTCAGGGCGTTTACGATCTCCTGTTTGCTCAGCTTTGGTACAGCCATGCCGCGCCTCCTGTCTTTCTGCGGTTTAATCCCTCGGGTCCCGATAGAAGTTGCCCATCAGCTTCTCTGTGCGGATGACGTTTACAAAGGCCTGGGGGTCGGCCTGTTTGACCTTGCGGGTCAGGCGGCGGAGCTGGTTGCTGCCCACCACGGAATAGATCATCACGCAGGGCTCCCCGTTGTAAAGGCCAACGCCCTCGATGAGGGTGGCGGTGTGGCGGGTGTCCTGGATCTGGGCGCACACGCCCCCGGCCTTCTCCCGCCCGGTGACGATGAACAGCGTCACCCGCCGCCCGTCCGGGTCCATCATGCGGATGACCTGGGTGCTGGCAAACTGGAAGATGATGGAGTACAGCGCCCGGTCCCAGCCGAACAGGGCGCCGGCCACCATGAGCATGATCACGTTGCCGCAGAAGATATAGTTCCAGGCGTTCACGTTCTTCCGCTCGGCCAGGGCGATGGCGATAAAGTCGGTGCCGCCGCTGGTGATGCGCGCCTGAAGGCACAGGCTGATGGAAAAGCCGTTGATCAGGCCGCCGAACACGCAGATGAGCAGGATGTCCTCCGTCACCGGCACCGAGGGAACCAGGTCGGTGAAAATACTGCTGACCACAATGGCCAGGCAGGAGTACATGGTGAACCGCTTGCCGATGAGCTTAAAGCTCACCGCCGCCGGGATGGCGTTGAGCACCAGGTTGATGGGGGCAAAGGGCAGCGTCACGCCCCAGAATTCCTGGGCGCAGCGCTGGGCCAGACGGGTCAGGCCGGTAAAGCCGCCGGGGAACAGGTCGCCCGCCTGGACAAAGCTCTTATAGTTCAGGGCCATGATAATAGAATAGATGGTGATGACCAGCAGGCGTTTTCCAACCTCCCGCCAGGGGCCGATCTTTTTTGTGATGTCCATGCTCCGCTCCTTTTGTTGGTTTGTTGGTCTAAAATTGGTCCAAATGTTCTTCTCCCCGCCCTGGGATACCGGCAGGGCGGGGAAATAAGATCAGGTTTACTTTACGTCGGACAGCACGTCCAGATTCTTGGTGAAATACTCCACGCCGGAATAGATGGTGGTCAGCACGATCACCGCCACGCAGATGCTGTTCACCCAATAGGCGATGGGCAGCAGCATCAGCACGATGCACACCATGGTGCTGGCCGTTTTCACCTTGCCGGACCACCCGGCGGCGATGACCCGGCCCTTGTCCGCGGCGATCATCCGCAGGCCGGACACGGCAAACTCCCGCACGATGACGATGAGCAGGGCCCAGGCGGGCATCTGGCCGATCTCCACGAACCACAGCATAGCCGCCGTCACCAGGCACTTGTCCGCCAGGGGGTCCATAAACTTGCCGAAGTCGGTGATCTGGTTATAGTGCCGGGCGATATAGCCGTCCAGGGTGTCGGTGATGCTGGCCAGCGCAAAGATGGCCAGCGCCCAGTAGTTGGCCCCGGGCACATGCAGATACAGCACCAGCAAAAAGGCCGGGATCATCACGACCCGCAGCAAGGTCAGCTTATTGGCGGTATTCATGGGTTTGAAATCTCCTTTATGCGCTTCAATATGCGCTGTGTATTCTGATTTATTCGTCGATCTCGCCGGTCAGGTCCCCGTCCATGGTGCCGGTGATGCGCACGTTCACAAAGCTCCCGGCGGGCACCAGTCCGGCGGCGGTGAAATAGACGTGGCCGTCGATCTCCACCGAGTCGGCATAGGTCCGGCCCACATAGCACCCGGCCTGGCTGTCAAAGCCCTCGCACAGGACTTCCATCACCGTGCCCAGGCGCTGCTCGTTATATTCGTCCATCACCCGGGACTGGAGGTCCACCACCAACTCCACCCGGCGCTGGGCGGTGTCCGGGTCCACCTGGCCGTCCATGGCGGCGGCCAGGGTGCCCTCCTCCGGGGAGAACTGGAACACCCCCGCCCGCTGGAGCTTCTCCTCCCGCAGGAACTGGCACAGCTCTTCAAACTCCGCCTCGCCCTCCCCGGGCAGGCCGCAGATGAGGGAGGTGCGCAGCACCACGTCGGGCATGGCTTTCCGCAGCTTGGCAAACAGGGCCTGGATGTCCGCCTTTGTCGTGTGGCGGCGCATGGCCTTTAGAATTTTGTCGTTGCAGTGCTGGATGGGGATGTCCAGATAGTGGACGATCTTGGGGTTTTTCGCCATGGTCTCGATCAAATTGTCGGTGATGACCTCGGGATAGAGATAGTGCAGGCGGACCCAGTGGAAGTCCAGCTTGCACAGCTCCCCCAGCAGCCCGGCCAGGCTGGAGCCGTCCTTCCGGTCCATGCCATAGCGGGTGATGTCCTGGGCGATGACAATCAGCTCCTTCACCCCGGCCTGAGACAGCTCTCTGGCCTCGGCCAGCACCGCGTCCATAGACCGGCTGCGGTAGCGGCCCCGCAGCTTGGGGATGATGCAGAAGGCGCAGCCGTTGCTGCACCCCTCGGCGATCTTCAGATAGGCGGTGTAGCCCGGGGTGGTGACCATCCGCTCCCCGTCCTCATAGGTGGTGTTGATCCCGGCGAAGTGCTCGGCCTTCTCCCCGGCCATCAGCTCCTCCACGGCGGTGACCACGTCGGTATAGCTCCCCGTGCCCAGCATTCCGTCCACCTCGGGCAGTTCCTGGCGGATGTCGTCGGCATAGCGCTGGGTCAGGCAGCCGGCCACCAGCAGCTTTTTCAGCTTGCCCTCCTCTTTCAGATGGGCCAGCTGTAAAATATTATCAATGGCCTCGCTCTTGGCCGACTCGATAAAGCCACAGGTGTTCAGCACCGCCACGTCGGCCCCCTCCGGCTCGCCGGTGATGGTGTGGCCCGCCTGGCGGCACAGGGCCATCATCTGTTCGGTGTTCACCAGATTTTTGGCGCAGCCCAATGAGACAAAGGCAATTTTATAAGGCATCGTTTTTTCGCTCCTAGTTTACTTTAATCATATTCTATGTCGATCCCGGTCTCATACCGGGCCAGGGCGTCCCGGATGTCTGACCAGGAGAAGCCCCGGCGGGCCAGGGCGGCGGTGACCTTTTGCAGCTGCTTCCGGTCCCCCGTCCACCCCGCCAGCTTCTTTTGCAGAAAGGCGTCGATGGCCTCGGTGGAGTCCTCCACCTGGGCCAGGGCGTCATCCCAATAGTCCCGGGGGACACCCCGGCGATACAGCTCGTCCCGCAGCTTCTTTTCCCCAAAGCCCCGGGCGGAGTACACCCGCACGATCTGGGCGGCATAGTCCGCCTCGTTGAGATAGCCCAGCTCCTCCATGCGGTCGCACACGGCGTCCGCCTCCTCCGGCTGGGCCCCCCACTCGTTCAGCTTCCGCGTCAGCTCCCGCCGGGACTGGGGCTTGCGGGAAAGCAGCTCTAAGGCCCGCTCCCGGAGCTGGCGGCGGCGGAGCCCGGCGGTCAGGGCTTCTGTCTCCTCCTCCGTCAGCTCTCTGCCAGAGTACAGGGCGAAGTCGGCGATCTCCTGCTGGCCCACCCGCAAAATAGAGCCGTCCTCCAGCATGGCCAGCCAGCGGCCCTGCACCCGCTGAGAGGGCTTCAGCTCCTGAATGACCACGGCTTAGTCCTCGTCCACGGGGCCGTCCACAAAGTCATCGGCGGACACATCCACCGCCTGGCCCGCGGACTTCTTCTCCGGCTTGTCCGCCTTGCCGTTCTTCATGCCCATCAGCTTATAGGCGTTGGCCCGGACCTCGGCCTCCACTTTCTCGGCCACGTCGGGGTTGTCCTTTAAATACTGCCGGGCGGCGTCCCGGCCCTGGCCGATGCGCAGATCGCCCATGGAGAACCAGGAGCCGGACTTCTGGATGATGTCCAGCTTCACCGCCAGGTCCACCATCTCGCCCCACTTGGAGATGCCCTGGCCATAGAGGATCTCAAACTCCGCCTCCCGGAAGGGGGGCGCCACCTTGTTCTTCACGATCTTGGCCCGGGTGCGGTTGCCGATGATCTCGCCGCCCACTTTGATGCCCTCGATGCGGCGCACGTCGATGCGCACGGAGGCATAGAACTTCAGGGCACGTCCGCCGGTGGTCACCTCCGGGTTGCCGTACATCACGCCTACCTTTTCACGCAGCTGGTTGATGAAGATGACGATGCAGTTGGT
The DNA here is from genome assembly GCF_054108085.1 of Flintibacter sp. SJQ-8. NCBI lineage: Bacteria > Bacillati > Bacillota > Clostridia > Eubacteriales > Flintibacter > Flintibacter sp. SJQ-8. The sequence goes on along the minus strand of NZ_JBPJWR010000017.1, from coordinate 101,585 downwards.
CTTGGCGATGGAGCCGGCCAGCTTCCGCAGGGCCTGGCTCATCAGGCGGGCCAGCAGGCCCACGTGGGCGTCGCCCATGTCGCCCTCGATCTCCGCCCGGGGGGTCAGGGCGGCCACCGAGTCCACCACCACCACGTCCAGGGCGCCGGAGCGCACCAGGGCCTCGCAGATCTCCAGGCCCTGCTCGCCGGTGTCCGGCTGAGAGATGAGCATGGAGTCGATGTCCACGCCCAAGGCACGGGCATAGGATGGGTCCAGGGCGTGCTCGGCGTCGATGAAGGCCACCTCGCCCCCCCGCTTCTGGGCCTCGGCCACAATGTGCAGGGCCAGGGTGGTCTTGCCGGAGGATTCCGGCCCGTATATCTCGATGATGCGGCCCTTGGGCACGCCGCCGATGCCTAATGCGATGTCCAGCGACAGGGAACCGGTGGGGATGGACTCCACCACGATGCCCGTGTTCTCGCCCAGGCGCATGATGGAGCCCTTGCCATAATTGCGCTCGATCTGGGCCATGCAGGTCTCCAGTGCTTTCTTCTTATCCTCAGCGGGGCTGGGGGACTCTAAAGGCGGTTTTTTGGTTGCCATATCCTCTCTTCTCCTTTCTGGCCGGAATTTGATCCGGCCCGCAGAGCCGGGGCGCTTGCCGCCCCTTCTGGTGTATATATATATCTTTCGCAGCTTACTCTAATGGAAATGCTGTCCTATAAACCGGACAGTGGTCTTAATCCCGGGCGGTGCCCTCCACCACCCGCCAGATGCCCTGGGTGTCCTGGGCGCTCTGGATGTCCTGATAGCCGTTCTGGGCCAGGATCTCCTCCACCGCCGGGGCCTGGCCGATGCCGACCTCGAACAGCAGGGCGCCGCCCAGGCGCAGGGCGGCCTTCCACTTGGGGGCAATGGCCCGGTAATAGTCCAGGCCGTCCTCTCCCCCGTCCAGAGCCATCCGGGGCTCATAGTCCCGCACAGAGGCGTCCAGCCCGGCGATGTCCCCGGAGGGGATATAGGGCGGGTTGCACACGATGACGTCAAAGTCCCACAGGGCGGGGCTGGGGTTGTCCATGGCGTCCACAGAGAGACAGGTGACCCGGGCGTTCAGGCCGTTGCGCCGCACGTTCTGCTTGCAGGTACGCAGCGCCCCCTCGGACAGATCGCCCAGCACCACCCGGCAGGTGGGTACCTGGGACGCGATGGCCAGTCCCACACAGCCGCTTCCGGCGCACAGGTCCAGCACCCGTGCCCCCTCCCCGGCCTCCTGCGCCCGGGCGATGCCCCGTTCGGCCAGCAGCTCGGTGTCGGCCCGGGGGATGAGCACATCCCGGCTGATGTCCAGGGGCAGGCCATAGAACTCCCACTCCCCGATGATATAGGCCACCGGCTCCCCCGCCAGCCGCCGCTGCACCAGCTCCTCCACCCGCTTTTCCAGCTGGGCGGAGGCGTACAGGGACATGTCCCGATACAGCTGCTCCCGGCTCTTGTCGGCGGCGTAGCACACGATCTCCCGGGCCTCCAGCTGGGCGGCCTCTACCCCAGCCTTTTTCAGCCTGGCCCGGGCGTCCAGATACAGATTGTTATAGGTCGTCGCCATGACTTCCCACCTCGCCTTTCCTCTCTCGCTCCGCCTTGTTTACCACGCGTCCGCGCCCTTCTCCTCGGGCAGGACCAGCTCCAGGGCGTGGATGCCCACCTCGATCATGGAGTCATCCGGCTCGAAGGTGGTGAAATTTTGCAGCCACAGGCCGGGGGCCGTTAAAACCCGGGTAATGGGCCCGTCGTGGCGGCCCGCCCAGCGGTTGAACTCATAGCTGATGCCCACGATCACCGGCAGCATGGCCAGGTGGGCCAGAAAACGCAGAATGACGTTGTGTACGGGCCAGACGGCAAACACCGCCGTGGACACCAGAATGGAAATGGCAATGACCATGAACAAAAAGCTGGTGCCGCACCGGGGATGGTGCCGGGGCTGGATGCGCACGTTCTCCACCGTCAGGGGCAGCCCTGCCTCATAGCAGAAGATGGTCTTGTGCTCGGCCCCGTGATAGGAGAAGACCCGTTTCATCTCCTTCATCCGGGAGCACAGGGCCAGATAGCCCACAAAGATGATGATCTTCAGCAGGCTCTCCGCCAGGTTCCGGGCCAGCATAGAATCGGTAAACAGGGTGATGAAGGTGCCCAGCAGGGTGGGCAGCAGGAAGAACAGTCCGATGGACATGCCCGCCCCCAGCAGCACCGCCAGGGTGGTGATCACCGAGGTGGCCTTTTCGCTGCCCAGGTGCTTTTCCAGCCACTGCTCCAGCTTAGAGTCCTCCTCTTCCGCCCCGCTCTCCCCGTCCTCGGGGAAGAACTCCGCCGAGTACATCAGGGCGGTGACGCCGTTATACATGGAGTCGGCAAAGTTCACGATGCCCCGGATGAAGGGCAGGCCCAACACGGGGTAGCGGTCCTTGATGAAGCGCAGGTCCTTCACCTGGGTCTCCAGCTGGCCGTCGGGCTTGCGCACCACCACGGCCTGCTTCTTGGGACCGCGCATCATAATGCCCTCGATGAGGGCCTGGCCGCCGCACATGGTCTTGAACTTGGTGCTGCGGCCCTGGGTATTTGCTTTGGTTTGGGTTTGGTTTTCCAGCATGAATGGTCTCCTTCTGTGTTCCGGCGCGCCGCCGGGATGGGTCACGCCTCGATGGGCAGGCGGATGGTGACGACGCAGCCGCCGCCCTGGGCGTTGCCGATGTCCAGAACGCCCTCGTGGCGGGTGACGATCTCCTCGCACACCGCCAGGCCGATGCCGGAGCCTCGGGCCTTGGACGTTCCCTTATAGAACTTGTTTTTGATGAAGGGCAGCTCCTCCTCGGGCACGCCGGGGCCATAGTCCCGGATGCGCACCACCGCCTCCGCCCCCTCCTGGGCCACGGACACGTCGATGCGCTTGCCCGAGCCGCCGTGCTTGGCAGCGTTGTCCAGCAGATTGCAGAACACCTGGCGCAGCCGCTCCGGGTCGCCGGAGATGGGCAGCACCTCCTCCGGGCAGTCCTGATAGCTCAGCTCGATGCCCTCCCGGCGGAAGAACTTCTGATAGGTATAGACCGCGTCCTCCACCTCGGCCTTCAGGTCCAGGGGCTCCACCGACAGGGTGAAGCGCCCGTCCTCGATGCGGGAGAACTCCAGCAGCTCCTCCACCATGTTGGTCAGACGGTGGGCTTCGGACACGATGATGTCCATGCCCTTCTGCACGTCCCGGGGGTCGGTGAGCTCGCCGCTCTGCAGGGTCTCCGCCCAGCCGTTGATGGCGGTGAGGGGGGTGCGCAGCTCGTGAGAGACGGAGGAGATAAACTCCGACTGGGTCTTCTCCGACTGCTTGATCTTCATGGACATGTCGTTGATGGTGTCTGTCAGGTCGCCGATCTCGTCGTCGAATTTTTTCTCGATCTGCACCCCATAGCTGCCGTCGGCGATGAGCCGTGCCGTCTCTGTGATGCTGGCCAACGGCTCTACGATGGAGCGGACGAAGTACAGATTGGAGAAATAGACCATGGCGAAGATGGCCATGGCGATGGCGGTGATCACCGCCATGGAGAAGATGAACTGCCGGTCAATGGCAGACAGAGAGGTCACATACCGGACCACGCCCACCGTCACTCCCTGATAGACCACGGGGCTGGAGGCGGCCAGTATCCGCTCCTTGGTGGAGGGGTCCCGGCCCATCCAGTGGGTGGTGATCTGGTTTTCCAGGGCGCCCCGGATGTCCTCGGTGTCCGGGGTGGCGCCGGTGGTCAGGTCGTTGCCTGAGTAGACCACCGCTCCGGTGGCGTCCAGAAATTGCAGCTCCAGATTGTTCTTCTCCTCATAGCTGCTCACGGCCTGCTGGGCCGCCGCCCAATACTGGGTGCGGGTATAGCTGCGAAAGCTCCCCGCCGCCGAGCTGGCCCGGCCTGTCAGGTCGTTGGCCGTGCTGGAGTAGTAATAGTTCCACAGGGCGGCAAAGAAGGAACCCAGGGCCAGGGCCAAGATCAGCAGCACCACGCCGATGCTGTTGAGCAGCCACCGCTTGCGGATGCCCCGTATCTTTACCTGGTCGTTCAAATCGGTCTTTTTGGCCACCGCGCTCCCTCCTTCTCTAAAAAGTTTTCCACATTTTCAGACGAGGCTGTGGACTTATCCCCGCCACTTATAGCCATAGCCCCACACGGTGTTGATATAGATGGGCTTTTGGGTGTTGTCCTCGATCTTGATGCGCAGGCGGCGGATGTTCACGTCCACGATCTTCAGTTCGCCAAAGTAATCCTTGCCCCACACCGCGTCCAGGATCTCCTCCCGGGCCAGGGCCTTGCCGGGGTTCTCCATGAACAGCTTGATGATGGAATACTCCACCTGGGTCAGCTTCACCCGCTGGCCGTTTTTCTCCAGGGTGCGGTTGCGGGTGTTCAGCAGGAAGGGCGGGTCGCTGATCTCGTCGGCGGACAGGCTCTCTGTGTCCCCGCCGGTGCGGCGGTAGAGGGCATCCACCCGGGCGGTGAGCTCCGCCGGAGAGAAGGGCTTTGTCACATAGTCGTCCGCCCCGGTCATCAGGCCGGTCACCTTGTCCATCTCCTGGGTGCGGGCGGTGAGCATGATGATGCCGATCTTGTTGTCCATGGCCCGGATGCGGCGGCATACCTCAAAGCCGTCGATGCCGGGCAGCATGATGTCCAGCAGGGCAACTTTTACGTCCGGGTTCTCCTTCAGGGCCACCAGGGCGTCCTCCCCGGTGCCCGCCTCGATGGTGGTATAGCCCGCCCGCTTCAGGTTGATGACCACAAAGCTGCGGATATTCTCCTCGTCCTCCAGGACCAGAACCTTTCTCATTTGGAGTCTACTCCTCTCTCAACGCCACCCAGCGCTCTATGCTCAGCTGTACCAGCTGGTCTGAATGGTCTGGAAATTTTTCATCAGCAGGTCGTTTTCCGTCAGGCCGCAGTCCCAGCCGCAGTCATAGAACTGGGCGGCGTAGATCACGTCCTCCTCCTCCCGCAGGGTGATGACCCCCTCCGCCTGGGCGCGGGTGGTGCGGTTGCTGCCGGTGAGCTTATAGATGCTCAAAAAGGGCACGGGCGTCTCGTCCTCCCCCTGCCATAGGGAGAACACCACCTGCCGCTGGCCGGACACCACGTCGCTGCGAGAGACGGATATCTTGTCCTCCCAGCTGTCCGGGGTCTCCAAGAACCAGCCGTCGGTCACGTTGTAATAGGTGCCCATCACCCGGCTGCGCTGGCCGCTCTGGTCATATTGATACCAGTCCACCAGCCAGGCGCTGGCCCCGCCGGGGTCCCGGTCCTGGGGCAGCATGCGCACCTGGGGCAGTTCCAGCACCACGTCGTTGTTCACGTCGCTGGGGCCCAGTTCCGCCGTGCCCCGCAGGCGCTCCCGGCTGACCCCGTGGTCGTTCAGGGCCAGGTTCACCAGGTGCATCTCCCCCTCGTGGCCGCCGGGCTGATAGGCCACCACGTCGGTGGTGCGGCTGCCGTCGGACTGGGCGCAGGTGACATACAGGGCGGGGGGATAGTACGTCCCGGCCAGATAGCCCGCCGTCACCCGGTTCAGTCCGGTGATCCCGGCGGACAGGGCGGTGGTGCTCAGGCTCTCCATCCGCCCGTTGCGCCAGCCGTACAACTCCACCTGGCCGCTGAGGGCGGCGGCGTCCAGCCGGACCACGGCCACCTCGGTGCGGGTGTCCTGGTCGATGTCCAGCAGACGATAGCCGCTGGAATAGGCCCCGCCCTCCATGGCGGTGCTGCAGCTGGTCAGCAGCAGCTCTGTGGCCCGGAGGGAGGCCCGGTCCGCCAGCTGGTTCTGGGGGAGCGCGGCGGCGTCTGCCGCAGGCTCCAGCTCCAGCTCGTCCAGGGTATAGGCCCCCAGCTGATAGACGCCGGTGTTCACCTGCCAGTTCACCACCAGCTCTTTGCTGCCCGCGCCGTTTAAGTCCACATAGTCCACGGAATAGATGGCGGAGCCGTCCCCCTCCACCAGACCCCGGACCTGATAGTCCCCGTCGGTGGCGGTGAAGATATAAATTTTCAGCGATTTTTCCACGCCGGGCACCCGGATAAAGGCCACGGCGCTCTCCCGCTGGCCGTCCCCGTCCAGGTCCTGGAGCTGAATCGATGCGGTGTTGTCCCCGGCGACGATCACCGCGTCCTCGCAGCTGACGCCGAACTGGCCCTCCAGCCCGGTCTTCACCGAGCGGATGGCCGCCGCCAGCTGGTCATAGCCCGCCGAGCGCTCCGGGCGGCGGTATAGCTCGTCCGGCGGACGGAACAGGCAGCCCGTCAGCAGCAGCGCCATGGCCGCCCACAAAAGCAGGGCCAGTGCCCCTCTTTTTTTCACGCCGCCCACTCCTCTCATTTCAATACACGCTGTTTGCGCATTCGATAAAAATCCTGTTTATCATCATATCACAAATCCCGAAACTTGCCTACTGGTTTCACAAAAAGTTTTTATTTGGGGACAGCAAGACCCGCCGGGCCGCAAATGCGGACCGGCGGGTCAAAGAATTTATGAGGCTTGTCTTACTTCTTCAGGTTGAAGAAGGCCTTCAGGCCGGGGTACTCGGCCACGTCGCCCAGCTCCTCCTCGATGCGCAGCAGCTGGTTATACTTGGCCACGCGGTCGGTGCGGCTGGGGGCGCCGGTCTTGATCTGGCCGGCGTTCAGGGCCACGGCGATGTCGGCGATGGTGGCGTCCTCGGTCTCGCCGGAGCGGTGGGACACGATGGCGGTGTAACCGGCCCGGTTGGCCATCTGAATGGCGTCCAGGGTCTCGGTCAGGGTGCCGATCTGGTTGACCTTGATCAGAATGGCGTTGGCCACCTTCTTCTCAATGCCGGTGGACAGGCGCTGCACGTTGGTGACGAACAGGTCATCGCCCACCAGCTGCACCCGGTCACCGATAGCCTTGGTGAGCATAGCCCAGCCCTCCCAATCGGTCTCGGCCATGCCGTCCTCCAGGGAGATGATGGGATAGTTATCGGCGAACTTCTTCCACATGTTCACCAGCTGCTGCTGGGTCAGCTTCTTGCCGGACTTGGGCTGGACATAGATCTTCTGCTCCTCGTCCCACCACTCGGAGGAGGCGGCGTCGATGGCGATCATAAAGTCCTCGCCGGGCTTGTAGCCGGCCTCTTCAATGGCCTGGACAATGACCTTCAGGGCGTCCTCGTCCTTCTTCAGGTTGGGGGCATAGCCGCCCTCGTCGCCCACACCGGCGGCGGGGGTGCCGTTCTCCTTCAGCACGGTCTTCAGGGTGTGGAACACCTCGGCGCAGCGGCGCAGGGCCTCCCGGAAGGAGGGGGCGGAGACGGGCATGATCATGAACTCCTGGATCTCCACGTTGTTGGTGGCGTGGGCGCCGCCGTTGAGGATGTTCATCATGGGCACGGGCAGCTGCTTGGCGTTCACGCCGCCGATGTAGTTATACAGGCTGGTGCCCAGGCTCTCGGCAGCGGCCTTGGCGCAGGCCAGAGAAGCGCCCAGGATGGCGTTGGCGCCCAGGCGGGTCTTGTTGGGGGTGCCGTCCAGGTCGATGAGCATCTTGTCGATGGCCACCTGGTCCAGCACGTTGGTGCCGATCAGGGCCTCGGCGATCTCGGTGTTCACGTTCTTCACGGCAGTCTCAACGCCCTTGCCGTTATAGCGGCTCTTGTCGCCGTCCCGCAGCTCGCAGGCCTCGTAGATACCGGTGGAAGCGCCGGAGGGGACCGCAGCGCGGCCCATGGTGCCGTCCTCCAGATAGACCTCCACCTCAACGGTGGGGTTGCCGCGGCTGTCCAGGATCTCGCGGCCCAGAACGTCAACGATCTCGATCATCTGCTTCATGGGAATTAACTCCTTTCGTTTTTCGGCGGACTTATGCCGCCGTGCGCAAAAACTTATCCATCAGCGCGGTCTCCCGCGCAGAAACGGTGTGAAAAAATGCTTGTTTTCAGGGGACGATCAGGGTCTTGCCGTCCATCTCGGCGGGCTTTTCCAGACCCATCAGGTCCAGCATGGTGGGGGCGATGTCCGCCAGGCGGCCATCCCGCAGCTTCACGCTGGCCCCCACGATATAGAAGGGCACCAGGTTGGTGGTGTGGGCGGTGAAGGGTTCGCCCTTCTCGTCCACCATCTTCTCCGCGTTGCCGTGGTCGGCGGTGATGAGGGACACGCCGCCCATCTTGCTGGTGGCCTCTACCACCTTGCCCACGCACTCGTCCACGGTGGCCACGGCCTTGCAGGCGGCGTCGTACACGCCGGTGTGGCCCACCATGTCGCAGTTGGCAAAGTTCAGGATGATGACGTCATAGGCCCCGCTGAGGATGCGCTGAGAGGCCTCCTCCGCCACCTGATAGGCGGACATCTCGGGCTGGAGGTCGTAAGTGGCAACTTTCGGGGAGGGAATCAGGCACCGGTCCTCCCCGGGGAAGACGGTCTCCACGCCGCCGTTGAAGAAGAAGGTCACGTGGGCATACTTCTCCGTCTCGGCGATGCGCAGCTGGGTCAGACCCAGCTTGGAGATATACTCGCCGAAGATGTTCTCCAGCTTCTGCCGGGGATAGGCCACGCTCACGTTGGGCATGGTGGCGTCATACTCGGTGGTGCAGACAAAGTCCACGGGGACAAAGCCCGTCTTGCGCTCTACGTCCGTAAAGTCCTCGTCCACCAGGCAGCGGGTGATCTCACGGGCCCGGTCGGGGCGGAAGTTGAAGAAGATCACCGAGTCGTTGTCCTGGATCTGTACGTCCTTCAGGCAGACCACGGGCTTGACGAACTCGTCGGTGACGCCCGCGTCATAGGACTTCTGCACGGCCTCGGCGGCGTCGGCCTCATAGGGGGCCTGGCCGCAGACGATGGCGTCGTAGGCCTGCTGCACCCGGTCCCAGCGCTTGTCCCGGTCCATGGCGTAATAGCGGCCCATCACCGAGGCGATCTTGCCCACGCCCAGCTGCTGCATCTTGGCCTGGAGCAGCTCCACATAGTGCTTGCCGGAGCTGGGGGGCACGTCCCGCCCGTCCAGGAAGCAGTGGACATAGACCTTTTCGATGCCCTGCTCCCCCGCCATCTTCAGCAGGGCGAACAGGTGGTTGATGTGGCTGTGGACGCCGCCGTCAGACAGCAGGCCCATGAGATGCAGGGCGCTGCCCCACTCCCGGCAGTTGGACATGGCGTCTAAGAAGGCGGGGTTCTGGAAGAAGGCCCCGGTGTCGATGTCCCGGCTGATGCGGGGCAGGTCCTGGAACACCACCCGGCCCGCGCCCATGTTGGTGTGGCCCACCTCGCTGTTGCCCATCTGCCCCTCGGGCAGACCCACGTCCAGGCCGGAGGCCGCCAGGCGGCAGCCGGGGCACTGGGCGAAGATGCGGTCCAGATTGGGCTTGGGCGTGTCAGCCACGGCGTTGCCCGGACCCTTGGGGGCGATGCCAAAGCCATCCATGATGATTAAAGTAGTCGGTGTTTTCATAAAGTCCTCAATACCTCTTGATCTGGAAAAGTTTGTCCCCCCTCCGGGACGCCCCTTACTCCTGATTGGCGGAGTTGATGATTTCCACAAAGTCGGCGGGCTTCAGGGACGCACCGCCGATCAGGCCGCCATCCACGTCGGGCTGAGCCAGCAGCTCGGCGGCGTTCTTGGCGTTCATAGAGCCGCCGTACTGGATGGTGACGGAGCGGGCCACGTGAGCGCCATACAGCTTGCGGATGACGGCGCGGATGGCCTGGCAGACCTCGCCGGCCTGCTCGGCAGTGGCGGTCTTGCCGGTGCCGATGGCCCACAGGGGCTCATAGGCGATGATGACGTGGCGCATCTTGTCGGCGGGCACGTTGGCCAGGGCGCACTTGACCTGATAGGAGATGAGCTCCATGGTCACGCCCAGCTCCCGCTGCTCCAGGCTCTCGCCCACGCAGACGATGGGGATGAGGCCGGCGTTGATGGCGGCGTGGACCTTCTTGTTCACGGTGAAGTCGGTCTCGTTGTAATACTGGCGGCGCTCGGAGTGGCCGATGATGACATACTTGGCCCCGGCCTCCTTGATCATCTTGGCGGTGATCTCGCCGGTGTAAGCGCCGTGGTCCTCGTAGTGGCAGGTCTCAGCGCCGATGGCGATGTGACAGTCCTTGAACAGGCGGACGGCACTGGTGATATTCACCGCCGGGACGCAGAGCACCACATTGCACCACTTGCCCTTGGGGATGATGGGCTTGATCTGCTCGGCAAAGGCCTTCATCTGAGACAGGGTATTGTTCATCTTCCAGTTTCCAGCAATGATAGTCTTACGATAACGACGATTCATGGTGTTCTCTCCCTAACTTGTAAATTTATTTGCAAAAGAAGCTCGTCCGCCTCTCCGGGCCCCGGGTTGGAGCTGGGTGCCCGGAGAGGATGTTTTCAATATTAAGCGCTCAGGCGTCCAGCAGGCAGGCCACGCCGGGCAGCTCCTTGCCCTCCATGAACTCCAGGGAGGCGCCGCCGCCGGTGGAGATGTGGGTCATCTTGTCGGCATAGCCCAGCTGCTGCACCGCAGCCGCGCTGTCGCCGCCGCCGATGATGGTGATGGCGGAGGTCTGACTCAGGGCCTCGGCCACGGCCTGGGTGCCCTTGGCAAAGGCGGGGAACTCGAACACGCCCATAGGGCCGTTCCAGATGACGGTGCCCGCGTCGGCCACGGCGTCGCAATAGAGCTTCACGGTCTCGGGGCCGATGTCCAGGCCCTCCCAGCCGTCGGGGATCTCGCCGGACTTCACCACCTGGCTGTTGGCGTCGGGGGCAAACTTGTCGGCGCACACGGTGTCCACAGGCAGGAGGAGCTTGACGCCCTTCTCCTTGGCCTTGTCCATCATCTTCAGGGCGTACTCCTCCCAGTCGGCCTCCAGCAGGCTGTTGCCGATCTTGCCGCCCATGGCGGCGGAGAAGGTATAGGCCATGCCGCCGCCGATGATGACGGTGTCGGCGATCTCCAGCAGGTTGTTGATGACGCCGATCTTGGAGGAGACCTTAGAGCCGCCCAGGATGGCCACCAGGGGGCGCTTGGGGCTGGCCAGAGCGCCGCCGATGATCTCCAGCTCCTTCTGAATGAGGAAGCCGGACACGGCGGGCAGATACTGGGCCACTCCGGCGGTGGAGGCGTGGGCGCGGTGGACGGCGCCGAAGGCGTCGGACACATACACCTGGGCCATGTCGGCCATGGCCTTGGCCAGGGCGGGATCATTTTTCGTCTCGCCGGGCTCGAAACGGGTGTTCTCCAGCAGCATGATCTGGCCGGGCTGGAGGGCGGCGGCCTTGGCCTGGGCGTCGGGACCCACCACGTCATCGGCCATGATGACCGGCTTGCCCAGCAGCTGGCTCAGGCGGGCGGCCACGGGCTTTAAGCTCAGCTCGGGCTTTACCTCACCCTTGGGCTTGCCCATGTGGGAGCAGGCGATCACCGCGGCCCCCTGGTCCAGCAGATACTGGATGGTGGGCAGGGCGGCGCGGATGCGCTTGTCATCGGTGATGACGCCGCTGCCGTCCTTGGCCATGGGCACGTTGAAATCGCAGCGCAGCAGGACCTTTTTGCCCTTCACGTCCACGTCCTTCACGGTCTTTTTGTTGTAATTCATGTTTGGGAACCCCTTTCCGTAGTACAAGATGAAAAGTCCATATGTAATATGTAAGGAATCGAGATCGGGTGTTATTCCTCCGCCGCCATGCTGCCCACGCCGGACAGACCGGGGAACCCGTTCTGCTTCAGCGCTTCATAGGTCAGGATGGCCACAGAGTTTGCCAGGTTCAGACTTCTGGCATCCTCCCGCATGGGGATGCGGATGCAGCGGCTGCGGTATTTTTCCCGCAGCCACTCGGGCAGTCCGGCGGTCTCCTTGCCGAACATCAGCCAGCAGTCGGGGGAAAAGCGTGCCTGGGAATAGTCTCTTGGGGCTTTGGTCGTGGCCAGCCACACATCGGGCTGGGGATGCAGGGAGAAAAAGTGCTCGATGTTGTCATACACCGTCAGGTCCACCATGTGCCAGTAGTCCAGTCCCGCCCGGCGCACCGCCTTTTCGCTGATGTCAAAGCCCAGGGGGCGGATGAGATGCAGCCGGCTTCGGGTGGCGGCGCAGGTGCGGGCGATGTTGCCGCAATTCTGGGGAATTTCCGGTTCCACTAAGACGATGTTCAGCACAGGTGGCTCCTCCTCTTTCTTGCGCGTATCATTGTATTCCAAAATTCCGAGAATTTCAACTGTAAATTGGTCGAAAAATCGCAAAAAATTCAAATTTCCCGCCCAAACTGGTGCTTGGGCTTCCGTTTCGCCCGGTTTTGACCTTTAGTTGCCTTTTAAACCGCCCTCCGGCGGTCTTGCGCCGGACTTAATCAGCTTGGTTTTTCCTCTAGCGGCCATTTATTTCTCATAAAAGGTTCCCCTTTCCCGGGAAATTTGTCTCCCCGCCGCCTTTTCTTCCCGCCGGGGCCGTGTTATAATGGCGGCGGTAGAATCCCCCCGCCGCTTTGCGGCCCTCCCCCCTTTGACAAGGGGGGCTGTTTGTGCGTTTTATCAGGCCCCCTTGTGAAAGGGGGCTGGCATCGTCGCAGACGATGACTGAGGGATTCCACACCTCACCTTTAAGTTAGAAAGGTCTTGTTTATTATGTCTCATACCGTGGAGATCCTGTCGGTGGGCACCGAGCTTCTGCTGGGCAACATCGCCAACACCGACGCCCAGACCCTCTCCCAGGGGCTGAGCGCCCTGGGGCTGAACGTCTATTACCACACCGTGGTGGGGGACAACCCCCAGCGGGTCCGCCAGGCGGTGGACGTGGCCAAGGGGCGGGCGGACGTCATCATCACCACCGGCGGCCTGGGCCCCACCTGCGACGATCTGACCAAAAACGTCCTGGCTGAGGCCTTCGGCAAGCAGCTGGTGTTTGACGAGACTTCGGCCCAGCGCATCCGCACCCACTTTGCCCGCATTGGCCGGACCATGACGGAGAACAACATGCAGCAGGCCATGCTGCCCGAGGGCTGCACCATTTTCGCCAACGACTGGGGCACCGCCCCGGGCTGCGCCTTTCAGGCCGACGGGGTCCACGTCATCATGCTCCCCGGCCCCCCCAGCGAGTGCGGCCCCATGTTCCAATATCGGGCCGTGCCCTATCTCCAGCAGCTGTCTGAGGGGGTCATCACCTCCCACACCATCAAGCTCTTCGGCATCGGGGAGTCCAGCGTAGAGGCCCAGCTGCGGCAGCAGATGAACGCCATGACCAACCCCACCCTGGCCCCCTATGCCAAGGAGGGGGAGTGCGAGCTGCGGGTCACCGCCAAGGCGGCCACGGCAGAGGAGGCCCAGGCCCTGCTCCAGCCCACGGTGGACCAGATCAAAGCCCTGTTCGGCAGCAAGGTCTATGGCGTGGACGTGCCCTCGCTGGAGGTGGTGGTGGAGGACCTGCTGCGGCAGAAGGGCATGACCCTGGGCACCGCCGAGAGCTGCACCGGCGGCCTGATGGCCAAGCGGCTCACCGATGTGCCCGGGGCCTCTCAGGTATTCAAGGGCGGCGTGGTCTCCTATACCAATGAAGTGAAGCACGGCGTGCTGGGGGTGCCCCAGGACATGCTGGACCGGTTCGGCGCGGTGTCCGCCCCCGTGGCCGCCGCCATGGCTGAAGGGGCCCGCCGGGCGCTGGGCTGCGACGTGGCCCTGTCCTCCACCGGCGTGGCCGGACCGGACCGGGATGACCGGGGCAACGAGGTGGGCACCATGTTCGTGGCCATCGCCACCGCCGAGGGCACCCACGTAAAGGAGCTGCATCTGGGCGCCCGCCCGGTGCGGGCCCGTCTGCGCACCCAGACGGCCTCCCACGCCTTCGACCTGGCCCGGCGATATCTGTCCGGCCTGCCCTACGAAGAAACCGTTTGACCCCATAAACGCAAAAAGGACCGTCCGGGCTGGACGGTCCTTTTTGCTGGGGAAAATCGTATATGTGTCAGCGTGTCAGTATCAAACGAAAGAAAACTCAGCCCTGAGGATACAGCCCGGCCTTCTCCAGGCCGGTGCGGATCATGGGGCCTACGCCGGCGGCCACGATCATCTTGATGAAGTCGCCGGGGAGGAAGGGGATGACGCAGTAGCCCATGGCAACGCCCAGAGGGTTGCCGGACTGGACGCAGTACCAGGCGGTGCCCAGAGCGTACAGCACCGCCGTGCCCAGGATCATGCCGATAAACTGCCCTACCCGGTTCTTGGGGGCGGCGGCCACCGCCAGTCCGCAGATGAGGGCCAGGGGCAGATAGCCCACGATATAGCCGCCGGTGGGCCCGGCCACCACGCCCAGGCCGCCGGAGAAGCTGTTGAATACGGGCATCCCCACTGCACCCAACAGAATGTACACCAGGGTGGCCACGGTGCCCCGCTTCCAGCCCAGAATATAGGCGTTCATATAGATGACCAAGGTACACAGGGACAGGGGAATGGGGCCAATGGAGATGGAGAACGGGGCCACCACCGCCATGACAGCGGCCATCACTGCCGTCATCGCCAGAGGCACCGCCGGGTGCTTAGAGGTCTGCATTGCGTGCGCTTCCTTTCATGGCCCGGCAAAAGCCGGACTGTAAACGTATTTTTTCAAAAGTATACATTCTCACGCAGCATTTGTCAACCTGTCCCCGTTTTGGTTGTCGATTTAGCCTGCAAGACCACCATAGCCCGTCTCCCGGACCAAGGTCTGGCCGTCCGGGGATAGAAAGAAGTCGATCATCTTCCCCACGTTGGGATTCGGGTCGTCCTTCCGGGTGACCAGACACAGAGGGACGGTGAGGGGATAGCTGCCGTCCTCGATGTGGGCCAGGTCAGGGGTCACCCCGTCCACCGCCAGCAGCTTGACCCCCTTCTCCTGGCTGAGGCCCTGGATAAAATACCGGAAGGAGTAGCCCAATGCCCCCCGCTGGTTGGCATACTGGGCCACGTGGCGGATGACCCCCTCCATGGAGCCCACCGTCTCATAGGTCTGGGGTTCCTTCAGGCTGACCTCCCCCATGAAGTATTCCATCATAGTCTGGGAGCCGGAGCCCGCCGGACGCTGAAAGGCGGCGATTTCCCCAGCGCGCCCGCCCACCTGGCTCCAGTCGGTCACGTCCCCGTGATAGATGGCCCGCAGCTGGTCCTGGGTCAGGCCGTCCACCGGCTCGTCCTCCTCCACAAAGAAGACAAAGGCCTCCCGGCCAATGGGGGTGATCTCCAGCTCCACCCCCTGCTCCGCCGCATATGCCAGCTGATCTGCCGACGGTCTGGCCCCGAAGAACAGGTCCACATTTCCCTCTATCAGCCGCTCAAAGCCCACGACGGTGTTGGTAAAGGTGACGATCTTGCCGTTGGTCCAGGCGCGCTCCCCGCTGTCGGCCCAGTTGGATTCGATGTGGGCGATGTCCTGATACACCGCCTTGGCCGCCGCGGCATACAGGGGATAGCAGGCCTCCGCCCCGTCCATCACGGGCATGTCCGCCTCGTCCTGTATCTGGAACGCCGCCGGGTGGTCCAGGGCAGCCAACTTGCCGGGCTGGCTGTACACCATGTACTGGCTGAAGTCAGTGCTGGAGAAGCCGTGCATATAGGCAAAGCCGTGGCCCCCATAGCGCACCTCCGGTCTGTTGCAATACAGCCCCGTACACAGGGCAGCGCACAGGGCCAGCCCCACCCCGGGGAGGACCAGCCGCCGCCACCGGGGGCGCTCCCCCTTCCGGCAGGTGCAGAAGAGATATCCGGCGGCATAGGTCAAAAAGATGGTCAGAACCAGGATCAGCCGCTCCCCCATAAGGGACAAGATCAGCCACAGCGGGCAGAAGGGAAGGGTCAGCCACAGCAGCTGCCCCACCGCCGTGCTGTCCACACTGCCCTTTCCCAGGACCATCAGCACCGTGAAGCAGAGGGCCAGGAGCAGCAGGGAGATGCCGTTGATCCGGGCTCCCCGCCGCCGGTCCACCCGTCCACCAAGGGAGAAATATATCAGCCAGGTCAGAAGCGGGACTGTGACCAGACAGGTCCACGAGGGGGCCCCGAAGAACAGGGGCAGCGCACCCAGAAAAGACGCCCCCAGAGGGATCAGACCATAGCACGGCAAAATGTTGAAAATCCATCCCATATCGTCACCTCGTTTGTTTATTTTGCTATTATATCACAGCCGAACGGGGCCTGTCCACCGGGGAAAACGGTTTTCGTGCCGGAGAAAGCGCCCCTCTTTCTTGTCAAACCCGGCATTTTTGGTTATAATGGGCTTTGTATCCAAACCACCAAACCGAAAGGAGACCTTTATGTTCAAGTGTAAACGCTGGCTTGGCCTGGTGCTCTGCCTGGTCATGGCCGTCTCTATGATGCTGCCTGTGTCCGCTGTGGACCCCCTGTCCACCAGCTTTGCGTCTTTTCTCATCCACGCCAACACCACCGACTCCCCGGAGGTGAATCTGCACATCAAGCTCTATCGCCGGGGCAGTTCCGGCCTGTTCCTGGCCGATGACGCCGTGCGGTATGACTGCCGGGTGAACCGGGCCGCGGGGGACCCCGTCTTCTATATCCAGCCCAAGACCGACGGGGTGTGGGTAGAGGTGGACTATCTCACCGACCTGAACGGCGACGGCATCTATGAGATGCTGGACGGCGAGGACCGCCCAGTGTGCGATACCATGACTGCCACCGGCGAGCTGACGGCCTGGACGGGGACCAACGCCACCCTGAAGGCCGGGCAGACCTATCTGCTCACCGCCAAGACCCTGGCCCAGCGGGGCCAGGAGGTGCTGAAGGCCCGGAACACCGCCGGCAGCGGCCAGACCCTGCCCGAGGCAGGCGCGGCCAGCCCCAACGCCGAGGGCATCCTCTATTTCGTGTCCCTCCACTATAACTCCCCCACGGACAAGCAGGAATATGTCCTGTCCTACTATGTCCGCCTGTACGACTCGGTGATCGTCCCCTCTGACGTGCCCGCCACCGCCTGGTACTACGGCGCGGTGGAGTATGCCCTGGAGCAGGGCTTCTTCTCCGGCACGGGCAGCGACGCCTTTCTGCCCAACGGCTCCGTCACCCGGGCCCAGCTGGCCCAGATCCTGTGGCGCATGGGCGGTTCTGTCCAGGCGGACAAGTCCGCCCACTTTGCCGACGTGTCCTCCGGCGACTGGTGCTATCAGGCGGTGAACTGGTGCAGTCAGGAGGGGCTGATGAGCGGCTCGGGCAACAAGTTCCTGCCCAACACCCCCCTCACCCGGGAGCAGCTGGCCCTGGTGCTCCAGCAGTATGCCAAGCGCCAGGGGCTGGACGTGACCGAGGGCAAATCCCTGTCCACCTTTGCCGACGGGAGCAGCGTGTCCGAGTGGGGCCGGACGGCCATGGAGTGGGCCGTGTCCACCGGGCTGCTGTCCGGCTATGAGAACAACACCCTGCGGCCCATCAACGGCATCAAGCGCTGCGAGCTGGCCGCCGTGCTGCGCACCTTCTGCCAGACCATGCTGGACCCCGCCCAGGGCTAATATATCCTGAATACAGACGACAAAAAGGACCGCCGAGGCGGTCCTTTTTGCTTATGGTTTAACTGCACGAGCAGCCGCAGCCGCCGGACTTGATGTCCTGATAGCTGCTGCCCCGGGGGGCGATGGAGTTGGGCGGGAAGAACTCGCCCACGGGGAACTGCACCTTGCGGAACAGCTCGCAGGGGTCCTCCTGGCAGCTGCCGCCGTCGCAGGGGCACTCCTTCTCGGGCACGCAGTAGTCATACACGGGGGTCAGCAGCTGGGTGTCCCGCTCCAGGCGGATGATGGAGAACTGCCCCAGGGTGACGTACATCCGGTGGGCCTCGCCGGTAAAGGCCAGCTCCTCCGGGAAGGCGGCGGCCACCGCCGGGGGGACGTCGGTCCACTGGCACTCGCAGGGGCAGGGGCGGCAGTCGCACACGTCCAGCAGCTTCATCCCCAGGATCAGCGGGTCCACCGCCTCCACCACGGCCACGGGGGCGGTGGTGTTGGGCAGACGCTGGCCGTCGGGCCCGCACCCGGCCTGGGAGGAGAAGATCTTGGCGTTCCCCTCGCTGCCGAACAGGATGACCCGCTTGTCAAACACCGCCAGCCCCGTCACCTCCACCGGGCGGACCGTGCCCACAAAGGCGTCGGCGGAGATGCGGTAGTAATACCGCACGTCCACGGTGTAAAAGCCCCGGTTGAAGGTGACCGGCTCCACATCGATGTAGGCGTACAGCAGCTGGGCGCAGCCCGCCTTTACCGAGACGGCCCGGTCCACCGCCTCCTGAGAGCTCCGGGTGAGATAGACCCGCAGGTCCTCGATGCAGTCCTTATCCCGGCAGGAATCGAAGATCTTCTTCGTGTGTACGCACACCGCCTCCCGGATGCGGCGCTCCTCGGTCACGGGACCGGGCACGACCACTTCTGGCATAGGGTTCCCTCCTAACAAAAAGATGACACGGGCGGCCATTTCCTGTGCCCGCCCTGGGCCTTGAGCCGATACATCCTATGTTCCGCCCCGGGATCGGTGCTTCCGGGCAAATTTGGGGCTTGCGGCTTTCCCCGGGCCGGGCTATAATAATATTTAATAGTTTCATAAGCATCGAACGTCAGTCCGTGCCCCCAGGGGAAAGGAGCGGTCATCATGCCCATGGGATTCATCCAAAGTGAACTAGACCTGAAGCTGCTGGTGCTTTATATCATGTCCCGGGTGGCCGGGCCGGTCACCTTCCTCCAGCTGCTGGAGCTGGCCCTGTGTGACGAGGGCGTGGACTACTTCTCCCTCACCGAGGCCGTGGGCCACATGGTGGAGACGGGCCAGTTGGAACGGGACGAGGAGCAGCGCTATTCCATCACGGAAAAGGGCCGCCGGAACAGCGAGATCTGCGAGAGCAGCCTGCCCTATTCCGTGCGGATGCACTGCGACGAGAATCTGGTCCGGGTGAACGACGCCATCCGCCGCCAGGCCCAGGTCCAGGCGGACGTGAGCGACAACGAGGACGGCACCTGCACCCTCCATCTGCGCCTGGATGACGTGGGCACCCCCCTGCTCCAGCTGGAGCTGCTCACCCCCAGCCGCCCCCAGGCCGCCGCCATGGCCCACCGCTTTCAGTCTGACCCCACCGCCCTCTATTACCACATCGTCACCTTGCTGACCAAGCCCGCCGAGCCAAAGCCCGGCGACGACATGAAAAAGGAGCCTGACCATGAGAAGAAGTGACCGGGAACAGAGTTTAGAATTCGCGCTGGAACTCATCGACCGCTGCCAGCACGGCACGGTGGCCTTTGCCACGGAAGACGGTGCCCCCTACTGCATCCCCCTGTCACTGGTGCGGGTGGGCGACAAGCTCTATTTCCACTGCGCCAAAGAGGGACACAAGACCGACCTGCTCCGCCATGACAGCCGGGTATGCATCACTTTCGTGGGCGCGGACGAACCCGCTTTCGTGGCCCCCGCCATGTACACCACCTATTTTCAGTCCGCCGTGGTCATAGGCCTGGCCAGCGAAGTGACCGAGCCGGAGGAGAAGGCCGAGGCCCTGCGGGCCCTGTGCCGAAAGCTCACTCCCCACGATCTGGGGGAGAGCCTGGAGAGGGCCATCGAAAAAAGTATGTCCGCCACCGCCGTGTGGCGTGTCTCCATGGACCAGGTCACCGGAAAGGCCAAGCTGAAAAAGTAACTTTGATGTTTGAGCGCCCCGAGGCAAAAACAGCCCCGGGGCGCTTTTCGCGCCTATTCCTGGCCAAATCTGGAAAACAACTGCGTATTTGTTCAGTAAACACCCCACTTTTGCTTTCGGAATAAAACGCAAAAAGAGGGAGACGGCGATGCAAGACCGTCTCTCTCTTTTTGCGTCCGTGAGGAATATGTCTGGTCCGCCCGGCATAAAATACCAGGGGTATTTGGTGAAAACGGAAACAAATCTGTAACCATTTTGCTACCGTCTCGTAACGCTTCCGATAAGAAGGTAACACAGCTGGCGTGCTATACTGTGGTCAAGATGAAAGAATATCACCCGATCCCTTGCGGAAGGAGGTCCCCACATGAAACTGAGAAAAATGCTGCTGACCCTGACTGCCGCCGCTGTGCTGGCTCTGTCCATCCCCTTCGCGGCCCTGGCCGTAAACGGCGGGGAGACCGCCCTGCCCGCCGGGGACGTGA
Organism: Flintibacter sp. SJQ-8; assembly: GCF_054108085.1. Lineage (NCBI taxonomy): Bacteria > Bacillati > Bacillota > Clostridia > Eubacteriales > Flintibacter > Flintibacter sp. SJQ-8. The sequence goes on along the minus strand of NZ_JBPJWR010000017.1, from coordinate 81,454 downwards.
CCGCCGAGACCGGCTTTGTGCCCGGCTCCATCCCCGCCGAGACGGGGGCTGTGGAGTCCATGACCCCCGCCCTCCACGCCGGGCTGCTCACCCTGCTCCACCTGGGGGACGATGCCCTGACCGGCGACGCGGGCCGGTGGGAGACGGTCTATAACATGCTCTCCCTCTATGGCCAGCTGGACGAGCGGGCCGACAGCGGCGACGGCCTGCTCACCGTTCCCGCCGAGACCGTGCTGGACTTCTCCGCCGCTCTCCCCGGCGGCCCGGTGTATCTGAACACCCTGCCGGAGGACCTGGCGGACCGGATGACCTATCTGGCCGACCAGGACAGCTTCCAGGTGGTGTGCGGCGACGATAACCTGGCCGAGATCCAGCTGAGCGGCTCCACCGTGGAGCAGGGCAGACTGGTCCTGTCCGGCAGACTGGTCTACTCCGTGGACGGCAGCGTTCTCACCGGCTTCCAGGCCGTCCTCCAGCCCACCGACAGCCTGTTCGGCTATCAGATCGAGACGCTGGCTTTGGCCTGACGGCAAACTAAACAGCGCAAATCCCCAGAGTTCCCAAGACGGCGGCCCCACCACAGGGCCGCCGTACATTTTTGCTCTTTTATTCCTATAAGTAATAATACCGCCAGCCCCGGTCCGTCATCACCCGGCCCAGCTCGACGCCGAACACCCGGTTTAACATGCCGCTGGCGTAGATATTTTCCGGCCCGTCCACAGCCAGCAGGCGGCCTCCATCCAGCACAGCCAGCCGGTCCGCCGTGGTCAGGGCCAGGGGCAGGTCGTGGAGGACCAGGGCCACCGCCCGGCCCTGTTGGGCCAGCCCCCGGGCCAGCTGGCCCACCTGGTGCTGATGGCCCACGTCCAGAAAGGCGGTGGGCTCGTCCAGAAAGACGGTCTGGGCGTCCTGGGCCAGGGCCATGGCCAGATAGACCCGCTGGCGCTGGCCGCCGGACAGCTCCGGCATGGGCCGCTGGGCCAATTGCGCCGCGTCCGCCCGCTCCAGGGCGTCCATGGCCGCGGCGTAGTCCTCCTGCCGGAAGCGCCGGGGGTAGGTCAGGTGGGGAAAGCGCCCGTGGAGCACCATGCGCAGGGCGGTGATGTTGGGCACGGGCCGGGTCTGGGGCAGATAGGCGGCCTTCTGCGCCCGCTGCCGGGGCGTAAGCGTCGCGGCGTCCACCCCATCAATGACCACCTGTCCTCCCGCCAGGGGGATCAGCCCCAGGGCCGCCCGGATCAGGGTGCTCTTGCCGCTGCCGTTGGGGCCGATCAGGGCCAGCACCTCCCCGGGGCGCAGGGCCAGGTCGACGCCATTCAAGACGAGCCGCTCCCCATAGCCCGCCCGCAGCTGACGCAGCTCCATCATGGGGTCCGCCCCCCTCTCTGCTTCAGCAGCAGCCACAGGAAGAAGGGCCCGCCCCCCAGGGACAGGACCACCCCCACGGGCAGCTCGTATGGGGCGAAGAGCAGCCGGGACAGCAGGTCGCAAAATGTGAGCAGGGCAGCGCCGCCCAGGGCCGAGGCCGTCAGCAGGGGGCGGCTGTCCTCGCCCACCAGACGGCGGGCCATGTGGGGGATGATAAGGCCCACAAAGCCCAGCAGACCCGCAAAGCTCACCGCCGCCCCGGCCAGGGCCGCCGCCACCGCCAGCAGGACCATCCGGCTGCGCCCGGCGTTCAGGCCGAGAGAGCGGGCCACGTCCTCCCCCAGCAGCAGCACGTCCATCTCCCCGGCCAGGGTCAGGGCTAAGATCAGGGCGATGACGATCAGCGCCCCCGCCGGGAGGATGCGGTCCAGGGTCAGATTGGCCAGACTGCCCACCCGAAAGTCGGCGTAGCTGTTCAGCGTATCCGGGACAAAGGTGACCACCGCATCTATTCCGGCGTTGAACACGCTGGACACCGCCACCCCGGCCAGGGCCACCGTCAGCCGGGAAGCCCCGGTGCGCCGGGCGATGGCCAGCACCAGCAGCACCCCCGCCATGGCTCCCAAAAAGGCCAGCACCGGGGTGAGGGCCAGGGCCGTGGGAGCCAGGGCACAGGCCAGAGCCACCATCAGCCCCGCCCCGGCATTTACCCCGATGATGTTGGGAGCGGCCAGGGGGTTGGCCAGCACACTTTGAATGATAGCTCCCGAGGCGGCCAGGGCTGCCCCCGCCAGCAGACAGGCGCAGGTGCGGGGCAGGCGAATATGGAGAAGGATGGTCCCCGCCGTTCCGCAGCTGCGTCCGATAAGGGCCGCCCACAGCTCTCCGGGGGACAGGACCACCGGCCCCGCCGCCAGACTGAGTGCCGCCGCCAGCACCGTCAGCCCCGCCAGAAGCAGCAGCGTCCGCTTATGCCTGGCCGGCATCTGGATATAGGATATCTGCCAAGTGCTCATAGGCCTCTCCCCACCGGGCGTTGGGCTTTAGGTTGTAAAGCCGGTCGTCCATCACATAATAGCGTCCCTGCTGCACCGCCGTCAGGCTCTGCCAGGCGGGGTTTGCCAGCAGCGTGTGGTCCAAAGCACGCTGGGCCTCGGACTTGTCCGCTCCCTGCATCACCACAAAAATGAAGTCCGGGTCCAGCTGCAGAATGCGCTCTAAGCTCAGCTGCTCCAGCAGGGTCTGGTCGCTGTCGGCGATGTTCACGCAGCCCAGGTCCCGGAGCATCTCCCCCAGGACGCTGTCCCGGCTGTTTTTCACCTTGCACCCCGCCCCGGTGGCCCGGATGTACAGGGCGGTGGGGGCGGAGCCGTCCGCCCGGTCCCGGGCCGCCTGAACCTGACGCTCCACCCCAAGGCCATACTGGGCAAACCGGTCCGTATCCCCGGTGAGCTGGGTGCACAGGTCCAGCATGTGGAGATAGTCCCGAAACTCCGCCACCTTGAAATAGGCCACCTTCAGCCCCAGCTGTTCCAGGGCGGGCAGCAGTTCCACCTGGGCGGCGGTGTTGCTGCTGGCCAGGACCAGGTCGGGCTGGGCGGCGGCCAGCTGCTCTAAATTGATCTGCTTTACGCCGCCCAGACGGACTACGTCCTCGCCCAAATTCAGGTCAAAGCTGGTCCAGGCGTCGTCTGCCGCGGCCACCAACGTGTCTCCCCCACCGGCTAGCTGCCAGATGTCAGCAAAGCTGCCGATGAGGGCGGCCACCCGGCGGGGCGGCTCCACGGTGACGGTGCGGTCCAAATCGTCGGTGAAGGAGATGGACTGGACCTGGGCCGGTTCGCTCTCCGCCGGAGCGGCGGGAGCGCAGGCGGACAGGGCCAGACACAGGACAGTCAAGATACAAAATACGCGTCGTTTCACGGCTGGGTACTCGTTCCTTTCCACGTTCAAATCTATCCCATCATACCACACCGGGTGGGGAATTGGTATCCCGTCTTTCGCCGGGGCTGGACAAGGGCGGGGGAACGCGATACAATGGGGTATCAAAAACCGTCTGCCCGGGCAGACGGCGCAAGGAGTGTATCAGGGATGGACAAACAAGCCATTTTGAACCGGGTGGACCACACCCTGCTGACCACCACCGCCACCTGGGAGCAGGTGAAGAGTTTGTGCGATGAGGGGCTGAAGTATCACACCGCCTCGGTGTGTATCCCGCCCCGATTTGTGAAGCGGGCGGGGGACTATGTTGGCAACGACCTGAAGATCTGTACCGTCATCGGCTTTCCCAACGGCTATAACAGCACCGAGACCAAGGTCTTTGAGACAGAGGACGCCATCCGCAGCGGCGCCGACGAGATCGACATGGTCATTTCTCTGGGCCTGGTGAAGGCCGGGGACTGGGATGGGGTACTGGCGGAGATAAAAGCCGTGAAGGCCTCCTGCCAGGGCCGCATCTTAAAGGTCATCGTGGAGGCCTGTCAGCTGACCCAGGAGGAGAAGGTGAAGGTCTGCCAGATCGTCACCCTGGCCGGGGCGGACTTTATCAAGACCTCCACCGGCTTTTCCACCGGCGGGGCCACCGTGGAGGACGTGGCCCTGTTCCGGGCCAACATCGGCCCCGACGTGCGCATCAAGGCCGCCGGGGGCATCCGCACCTTTGAACAGGCCCAGGCCATGCTGGACGCAGGCGCGGACCGGATCGGGGCCAGCGCGCTGGTGGGGTTGATGGAGGAGTAACGCAAAAGCCTTCCCCCCCTCCCAGGGGGAAGGTGGCATGGCGCAGCCATGACGGATGAGGGTGACCCACGAGGGTGCATCCGTTGTCGCGGGCGGACACAGAGGTCCGCCCCTACATTGCCTATCGGTACTCTGGCGTAGGGGCGGATGTCCCCATCCGCCCGAACGAGGGGCCGCTGAGGACAGCGGCCCCTACAATTCGCCTTCAAATTTAAACGGATACACATGACAGACTTTCCCCATTTCCGCCCCTTGATGTGCAAAGATGGGGTCGGCTACGCCGTATACCTGCCAGCCCGCTTTCCGGGCGGCGGCGCAGGCCAGGGGGGAGTCGTCGAAGAGCACACAGTCCCCGTTCGGGACCCCGCATTGCTCTGCCGCATGGCGGTAGAGGGCGGGGTCCCGTTTTTCCAGCCCAAGCTCCGCCGCCGTCAGGATGTGAGAGAAGCAGTCTGTCAGGCCGTGGTGGGCCAGGGCGGCCCGGCACAGCTCCGGCATACAGGAGGACAGCAGGGCGCACCGCTCCCCCCGCTGGACCGCCCGGCGGACATATTCCCCCGCCCCCGGCTTCAGGGGCAGCTGGTGGGAATAGGCCTCCAGGGCCATGTCCAGCCACGCCCGGCAGATCTCCTCCTCCGGCATGTCCAGGCCGAACCGCCGCCGGGTGTAGGCCGCCGCGTCGGGGAAGGAGTGGTGGGTCACATATTCCGTATAGTCCTCGGGCACGGGGGATATCCCGTGCCGGGCCAGAAAGTCCCGGTCGATGTCCAGCCAGATGCCGTTGGAATCCAGCAGGGTGCCGTCCAAGTCAAAAAAGTACATGTTATTCCTCCGTCCAGAATCGCCAGGGGAAGCGGGCCGCCTCCTGGGCGTAGTCGATGCCGATGCGCTCCCCGGTAAAAATCTGCTGGGGCGGGGGGCCGGCGCATACGGTAAGCGGGCCGGCCGGGTCGGTGAGGTCCAGGCCGTTCTGCTCCCGGGTGAGCATTAACCCCCGGCACAGCTTGCCCGGGCCGTTTAAAAAATTTTTTCGCTGATAAGCGGTAAGCCGGTCCGCCTTGCGCCCAAAGCGGTTTTCTGCTATAATGTTCTCGTTTTTCACTGCTTTCGCTCCCCGGATGAGCACCGCACAGGGGGTGCCCTCCGGCTCGGTGACGAAGTTCAGGCAGTGGTACATGCCGTAGATCAAATAGAGATAGGCCGTCCCCGGCCGGGCATACAGCGTCTGGGTGCGGGCGGTGCGCCGCCCGCCATAGGCGTGGCAGGCCTTGTCGATGGGGCCGATATAGGCCTCCGTCTCTGTGATGCGGCAGACCAGCCGCGCCCCGTCCGGCATGGTGCGGACGATGTGCTGTCCCAGCAGCGCCCGGGCCACCGTCAGGGTGTCCCGGGCGTAAAAATCCCGTGTGAGCAGTTCCAAGTGTTCCGCCTCCCCCCTGTATATTCCCTGTTATGATATCACGTCCCCCGCCTATTTTGCAATTCGGAGTTGATCTTATGTCTTCCAAGACCATGAAACTGCTGGCAAAGCCCATGCTGTTTGCCACCGCCATCATCTGGGGCACCTCCTTCTTCATTATGAAGAACGCCCTGGACATCATCCCTGTATTTCGTCTGCTGGCCGTCCGTTTTACGGTGGGGGGAATCCTGCTGGCGGCCCTATGCGGCGGACGATGGAAAAAATTCACCCCGGACTATCTGTGGCGGGGGGCCATTGTGGGCGGGATGCTGTTCATCGCCTATTCCATCCAGACTTTTGGCCTGTCCATGACCACCCCGTCGAAAAACGCCTTTCTCACGGCGGTGTACTGTGTGCTGGTGCCCTTTTTCACCTGGGCGGTGGTCCGCAAGCGTCCTGACCGATATAATATTGCCGCCGCCCTTTTGTGCGTGGCGGGGGTGGGGCTGGTATCTTTGAACGACCAGCTGTCCATCAACGCCGGGGACCTGATCACCCTGCTGTGCGCCGTGTTCTATGCCGCCCACATCGTGTCGGTGGAGAAGCTGGCCCCCGGGAAGGACATCACCCTGCTCACCGTATTTCAGTTTGCCTTTGCTGGGCTGTACAGCTGGCTGTTCAGCCTGCCCACGGAGCGCTTTGACATGGGCCTTCTTCTGCAGCGGGAGCTGCTGTGGCCCATGGTCTATCTGTGTGTGATGGCCACCACGGTGGCGCTGCTGTTCCAAAATGTGGGCCAGCGATGGTCCGACCCCGCCTCCGCCTCAGTTATCCTGTCGTTGGAGTCGGTGTTCGGCGTGCTGTCCTCCGTGCTGTTTTACGGCGATCCGGTGACTGGGCGGCTGCTGGCGGGCTTTGGTCTGATTTTTGTGGCGGTGCTCTGTTCGGAGACAAAGTTCAGTTTTTTGAGAAAAAAACCGAACCAACGTAAGACCGGTGAAGAAGGAGGATGATCTGTTGTGGCCCGGACCTTTCAAAATGAGCAGGCGCTGGCCAGCGCGCCCATCGGCCCGCTGATGCTCCGCCTGGCCGCCCCCGCTGTGGCCGCCCAGCTTATCAACGTGTTGTATAACATCGTGGACCGGATCTATATCGGCCATATCGCCGTGGTGGGAAAAACGGCCCTCACCGGCGTGGGGGTGACCTTTCCCATCCTCACCCTGATCTCCGCCTTTTCCGCCTTTGCGGGCATGGGGGGCGCCCCTCTGGCATCCATCCGCCTGGGAGCGGGGGACCGGAAGGGGGCAGAGGCCATTCTGGGCAGCGCCGTGTCCATGCTGGTGACCATGGCTCTGGTTTTGACGGTGGGGTTCTCCCTGTTCCAGCGGCCCCTGCTGCTGGCCTTCGGCGCATCGGCGGACACCATCGGCTATGCCACCGACTATCTGACCATCTATCTGCTGGGGACGATCTTTGTACAGCTTTCCCTGGGCCTGAACACCTTTATCAGCGCCCAGGGAAAGGCCATGCCGGCCATGTGCTCGGTACTCATCGGGGCGGTGCTGAATATCCTGCTGGACCCGCTGTTCATCTTTGTATTCCGCATGGGGGTGAAGGGTGCGGCCCTGGCCACCATTTTGTCCCAGGCCGTCAGCGCCGTGTGGGTGGTGGGCTTTTTGTGCTCGGACCGGTCCGGCCTGCACATCTGCCGGGAACACCTGGGTTTCCGCCCCCGTGTAATGGGCAAGATCGCCGCCCTGGGCGTGGCCCCCTTCATCATGCAGTCCACCGAGAGCTTGGTGACGGTGGTGCTGAACGTGGGGGCGCAGAAATACGGCGGGGACCTGTATGTGGCCAGCATCACCATTCTGCAGAGCGTGATGCAGATCATTGTGATGCCCAGCCACGGCATCACCACCGGGGTGCAGCCCATTATGAGCTATAACTACGGAGCCAAGAACTATGCCCGGGTGCGGGCGGTGTTCCACCGTCTGCTGGCGGTGACCATGACGGTGACCACGGCGGCCTTCCTGCTGGTGGCTCTGTTCCCCGCCGCTGTGGCGCTGATGTTCAACGACGACCCGGAGCTGGTCGCCCTGGTGGGCCGGGTAATGCCCCTGTTCTTCGGGGGCGTGTGGGCCTTTGGGGCCCAGGTGGCCTGTCAGTCCACCTTTATGGCTTTGGGCCAGGCCAAGACCAGCCTGTTTCTGGCCCTGCTGCGCAAGATCATCCTGCTGGTGCCCCTGGCCGTCCTGCTGCCCTGGCTCAGCGGCAGCGTGATGGGGCTGTATGCCGCCGAGCCGGTGGCCGACTTTTTCGGCCTCCGCCACCACATTGACCCTGTTTTTAAAGCGGCGGAAAAAGCTGCTGCCGGTATCGCCCCAGGAGCAGGCCCGCTGATTAACACCAACACGTTCAGAAGAGAAAGGAGGGCGCGCTATGCGTCCCGAAGATAGTTCCGTCGCCATCATCCAGGGGGTCAACGCCCCCCACCAGTTCTCCTATGAAAACGGCATCGTCCTCACCGACGTGGGGCCGGGCTATGCCAAGGGGGAGCTTATTATAGGCCCGGACAGCATCAATCCCCACGGCAACGTCCACGGCGGGGCCCTGTCCACCCTGGCGGACACGGTGGGCGGCTGCTGCGCCTGCTCCAAGGGGGGCAGCTGCGTCACCTCCGGCTGCTCCATCGAATACCTCCGCCCGGCCAACGGCAGCAAAATTTATTGCACCGCCACCCCCAAAAAGCTGGGCCGCACCCTGTCGGTGGTGGCCCTGGAGATGACCAACGACCAGGGGGCCGTGGTGGCCACCGCCACCTATACCTTCTTCATGATGCACTGACCCCCGCTGTCCCGGCGGAAACGAAAAATTTTCCCCGCATATTTTCTTTTCTGCCGGGATAGAGTTGACAGGGGCGGTCTGATTGTGGTAAACTGGTCAGACTTTAAGGGAGTAGTCGGCGCACTGCGTGGCCCGGTCAACATACTGGAGAAGATGCCTCTCCTGGCCGGGTCTGAAACGATGAGACTTATCTGTCCCAGGGACAGGTAGGTCTTTTTTTGTGCCCCGACCCATGTGTAGGAGGAAATGAATATGGATCTTTGGGAGTTGTTCGTCATTGCGGTGGGCCTCTCCATGGACGCCTTTGCCGTGTCCATCTGCAAGGGGCTGTCCACGCCCCGGCTCCGTCTGCGCCACAGTCTGATCTGCGGGGGCTATTTCGGCCTGTTCCAGGCCCTGATGCCCACTCTGGGCTGGCTGCTGGGCGTGCAGTTTCAGGCCATGATCGCCAGCCTGGACCACTGGATCGCCTTTATCCTGCTGGGGATCATCGGCGTGAACATGATCCGGGAGTCCCGGGAGAACGAGGAGGAGTCGGTGGACAGCTCCTTTGCTTTCCGCACCATGCTCCCCCTGGCCGTAGCCACCAGCATCGACGCCCTGGCCGTGGGCGTCACCTTCGCCTTTTTGCAGGTGGACATCGTCCCCGCCGTGCTGTTTATCGGCTGCACCACCTTTGTCATCTCCGCCGTGGGCGTAAAAGTGGGCGCGGTGTTCGGCGCCCGGTTCCAGCACCAGGCGGAGCTGCTGGGCGGCGTGGTGCTGGTGCTGATGGGCGTGAAGATCCTGGCAGAGCACCTGACGGCGGGCTAAAACCCCTATTTTCAGCCGGGTTTTTCTTGCGCTTCTCTTTTCCCTGTGATACAATGGGCAGCGTGTCCCGAAAACAGGGACCCGAGAGAAGAGAAGAAAAAAGGTTGTGTATCATTATGAAAAAGTTGCTGGGCAGTCTGCCTGCCCGCCTGGTGCTGGGCGTTTTGGCCGGTATCCTGGTGGGGCTTTGGGCGGGCAGCGAGATGGCCGGTGGCCTGGGGGAGACGGTGATGCAGGTCATCCTCACCCTCAAGAATCTGCTGGGCTCCCTCATCACCTTCTGCGTGCCCCTCATCGTCATCGGCTTCATCGCCCCCTCCATCACCCGGCTGAAGAGCAACGCCTCCCGGATGCTGGGGCTGTCCCTGGTCCTGGCCTACACCTCGTCGGTGTGCGCCGCCCTGCTGTCCGCCGGAGCGGGCTTCGTCCTCATCCCAGGCATGTCCATCCAGTCCTCTGCTGAAGGGCTGCGCACTGCGCCGGAGCTGCTGTTCCAGCTGGAGATCTCCCCCATCATGCCGGTGATCTCTGCCCTGGTGTTCTCCGTGCTCATCGGTCTGGCCGCCACCTGGACCCAGGCGGGCACCATCATCCGCCTGCTGGAGGAGTTCCAGCATATCGTGCTGGAGGTGGTCACCCGGATCATCATCCCCATCCTGCCCTTCTTCATCGCCGGCACCTTCTGCGGCCTGGCCTACGAGGGCTCCATCACCCGGCAGCTGCCCGTGTTCCTGCTGGTCATTTTGATCGTGCTGGTGGGGCACTATCTGTGGCTGGCGGTGCTGTATGGTCTGGCGGCGGTCTATTCCGGTGAAAACCCCTGGCAGGTGCTGCGCCACTATGGCCCGGCCTATCTCACCGCCGTTGGCACCATGTCCTCCGCCGCCACCCTGGCTGTGGCCCTGGACGGGGCAAGAAAATCCTCCGTCCTCCGCCGGGACCTGGTGGACTTCGGCATCCCCCTGTTCGCCAACATCCACCTGTGCGGCTCCGTCCTCACGGAGGTCTTCTTCGTCATGACCGTGTCCAAGGTGCTCTATGGCGTGCTGCCCGCCCCGGGAACCATGATCTTGTTCTGTCTGCTGCTGGGCGTGTTCGCCGTGGGCGCTCCCGGCGTGCCCGGGGGCACGGTGATGGCCTCTCTGGGCCTGATCACCAGCGTGCTGGGCTTTGACAACAACGGCACCGCCCTGATGCTGACCATCTTCGCCCTTCAGGACAGCTTTGGCACCGCCTGCAACATCACCGGCGACGGGGCCCTGACCCTGATCCTCACCGGCTACGCGAAAAAGCACAACATCCAGCAGGTGCCCGATGCCGAGATCTTATAACAGATCACAACAAAAACGCTCCCGTTTCCGGCTGCTACACCGGAAGCGGGAGCGTTTTTTACTTGATTCACTCTAAGTCCTGAATGTTCATCCGCCGCAGGCCGTCCTGAAAGTCGTGGCGGTTCTTGTAATAGAGCCAGATGCCGCCAAAGGCCGCCGTGGGGATGTTGCAGGTGAGAAACAGGGCCACCAGGGCGGCGATCTCGCCCCCGGTGGGGGGATAGAAGTCAGGCTGGGGGATGACCTCCTCCACCATCTGGCCGTTTTCGTCCACTGTGGTCATGGTGGCCGCCGCCGCCGGGGTAACGCAGTTGATCAGGGCCACGCTGGTGAGCACAAAGGACAGCACCAGGGACAGCACGGGCAGGATCAGCCCCAGCTTTCTGCTCTTTCGGCACAGGAATACCTGCAGCACCACCAACAGGGCGATGGGCAGCAGGGCCAGACACATGGTGAATACCAGCACGGGCAGGGTCACGATAGAAGCCATCATCATAATCTCGTCCTCCTCACTTGTCCCGGCCCGGGCCATGCTCCGGGGGCCGGGTCTTTTTATACTCCGCAATAAGCAGCTTGGCCGTGTCCAGGTCCAGCCGCTCGTTGATGGCCAGCCGCTTTACGGTGGCGATAAAGGGGTCGGCGGCCACATCCTCCGCCATGCGGATCTTCTGGATGACCCGGTCCAGCCGCAGCCGCACCGTGGGATAGGTCACGCCGTATTCCCCCGCCACCTCCTTTAACGAGCCGGAGGCCAGCACAAACTTTTTCAGAAAGACTGCGTCCTCCTCCTCCAGGCCGGTCATCCACTCCGGCAGCGTCTCCAACGCCATCTGTTCCCCTCCTCTCTGTGTGGCTTTAGTATAATCTTTAACATTATTAAAGTCAAGGTTTAATTTTATTTTTCTGATTTAAAATTTATCCCGCTGCGCCGCACAAGCACAGCGGGATATTGTCATTTCTCTTCCGCCCACTTCCCCACGGCCTGGGCCAGCCCCTGGGCGGAGATCTCCGGGGCCATCTGCACAGGCATCCCGGCCCGTTCCAGTGCCCGGGCGGTGACGGGGCCGATGGCTATGGCGGGGATGGCCACAGGGCCGTACTGTTCTATGAAAGCCCTCACGCCCCCGGCGCTGCCGAAGGTGAGCACGTCCAGTTCCGGCAATGGCTCCGGTCCCGGCAGGGCCTTCGCGGTGTACAGCGCCAGGTCCCGCACCTCCAGCCCCGCCTCTTCCAGCGCCTGGGCCAGCTTTGGGGAACCCTGGGCGGAGCGGAGCAGCAGTACCCGCTCCCCCGGACGGACCGTCTCCGTCAACGCCCGGGCCAACGCTTCCCCCGTGCGGCCCGCCGGGCACACTTCGGGATAGAGCCCCCGGTCCTCCAGTGCCCGGTCGGTGGCGGGGCCGATGGCGGCCAGCTTACACTTGCCCAGCCGCCGCAGGTCCAGGCGATACTGCCCCAGCAGACAGAAGAACCGTTCCACTCCCCGGGCGCTGGTGAACACCAGCCACTGGGGGCGGTCCTCCTCCAGCAGGGGGCGCAGCTCCGGCGGCTCCAGGGGTTCTAACCCCAGCCGGGTCGTCCAGACCACCTGGGCACCCAGGGGCTCCAGCAGTTCCCGCTGGGCCTGGACCAGCTCCCCCGTCCCGGCGCAGCCCACCCGCAGGCCCGCCAGGGGGCGGCGCTCCCCCTGGGTGAGGCGCAGGGCGGCCACCTCCCCCACCACAATGACGGCGGGGGCCTGCACGTCCCGTGCAAGCCGGGCGATGTCCGCCAGGGTGCCCCGCACGTCGGCGGGGTGGGCGCTGTTCCCCCCGGACACCACGGCCACGGGGGTGTCCGGGGCCCGGCCCTCCTCCATCAGGCGGCGGGCAATGACCTCCAGATGCCCCAGGCCCATGAGGAACACCAGCGTCCCCCCGCACCGGGCCAGGGCAGCAAAGTTCTCGGGTAGGCCGTCGGGGGTGTGGGCGGTATGGCCGGTGATGACATGGAAGCTGCGGCTTAAGCCCCGGTGGGTCACGGGGATGCCCGCCCCGGCGGGGATGGCCACGGCAGAGGTGATCCCCGGAACCTCCTCACAGGGGACCCCCGCCCGGTTCAGGGCCAGCAACTCCTCCCCGCCCCGGCCAAAGACGAAGGGGTCGCCCCCCTTCAGCCGGACCACCGTCTTGCCCGCCTGGGCCAGGGCGATGAGGGCGGCGGAGATATCCCCCTGGGGGGCGGAGTGCTTGCCGCACCGCTTGCCCAGATAGCGCCGCTCCGCCCCGATGGGGGCCAGGTCCAGTAGACTCGGGTCGATGAGGTCGTCATACACCACCGCGTCGCATTGTTCCAAAAGCCGCTTTCCCCGCAGGGTGATCAGGTCGGCGCTGCCGCACCCGGCCCCCACCAGATAGACCCGGCCCAACTTCTGTTCAGACATTGTCCCGCTCCTCCTCCGTCAATGGCCGCCCCCGCTCCAGGCAGGCGGCGAACAGCCGGGCAAAGCAGGCCGCCCGCGCCCGCTGATTCGGCAGGCGCTCCTTTAAAAGGGGCCGCTGCTCCTCCAGCCAGGTCAAAATTTCTTCTGTCTGCTCGGGCAGCAGCCCTTCGATCTGCTCTTTCAGCCAGATGGCGGCAGTGGGGCTGCTGCCCCCGGTGGAGACACCCACGGACAGGTTCCCTCGCCGCACCAGGGCGGGGAAGAGAAAGCTGCACGCCTCTTTATCGTCCACCACATTCACCGGAATTTTTCGTCCCTGGCACAGGGCGGAGATCCGGTGGTTCTCCTCCTCATTGTCGGTGGCGGCGATGACGAAATCGGCCCTGTCCAGGTCCTCCGGCTGGAACTCCCGGCGGGTCAATTCTACGGGCAGGGCGGCCAGCTCCGAAACAGGCTCCGGGGCCACCACCGTCAGGGCGGGGCCATAGGGCAGCAGCTTCTCCGCCTTCCGCAGGGCCACCGTCCCCCCGCCCACGATCAGCCCCCTTTGGCCTTCCAGGTCCACAAAAAAGGGAAAATAGGCCATCTATCAACACCTGCTTTCATAAAAACGGCGGCTGCCAGCCCCGGCAGCCGCCTGGTATGTTCATTTCTCCGGCTCCGCCTTGGCCAGCTCCACCAGCTTGCGCAGGCGATGGTTCAGGGCGGACTTGGTGATGGGCGGGTCATACCGCTGGGCCAGCTGGGACAGGGTGTCCTCCGGGTGGGCCAGGCGGAGGGAGGCCGTCTCCTGCAATTTCTCCGGCAGCAGGGCCAGGCGGCCCTGGTCTTCTAACCGGCGGATGGACTCCACCTGGGTCATGGCCGCCTCCACCGCCTTGTCCAGGTTGGCGGCATCACAGTTCACCCGGCGGTTCACGCTGCCCCGCAGGTCCTTCTCCAGCTTGGCATTCATCACCTCCATGGCGGACAGGGGCGCCCCGATGGAGGTGAGCAGGTCCTCGATGCGGTCGCTCTGCTTGAAATAGACCACGGAGTTGCCCTTCCGCTGGGCGGCCTTGGGTTCTAAACCCATCTCCCGCATGAGGGCCAGCATCTCCCGGCCCACGCTCAGGTGAGAGGTGGTCAGCTCCAGATGATAGCCCTTTCGCGGGTCGGTGACGGACCCCCCGGCCAGGAATGCCCCCCGGAGGAAGGCCGCCCGGCAGCAGGGCTCCTCCAGCACGCCGAAGTTGATGTGCAGGGCCGGGGCCCGGTCGTCTCCTCCCAGCAGCTGCTGCACGGCGGACAGCTTGCGCGGGTCCTCCACGGCGAAGATGTGCTTGCCCTCCCCGTCGGGCAGGCGGTCAAAGGAGAAGCGGAAGGCCCGGCGCAGCAGCTGGGGCAGGCGCTGGGCAAAGGGGTCGCTCTCGGTGATGACCCGGATCTCTCTGGGGGAGAAGGTATTGCAATAGAGCAGCACCCCATAGCACTCGGCCTGGGCGCAGCATTTTCGGCTCAGCGGGACGCGGCAAAGCTCCTGCTTCACCTCTGATGAAAAGGACATGGGTCACTCCTCCAAAATATAGCGCCGCGCCCCCCGGAAGATGCGCACCGCACGGCGGCGGTAGATCTCCAGCAGGGCCTCGGCCAGCTTGTCCGGGTCGTGGCGGGCAAAGTCACCATGATGGGCGGCCACGGGCCGCTCCACCAGCTCCAGCCCTAAGGCGGCGATGCGCTCCCGGTCAATGACCAGGGGGGCGGCCCCCTCTGCCTGATATTTCTCCACCAGACCGGGCTGCATGGGGGTGGAGTTGGCCAGACACAGGTCTACTAAACCGGGACAGCCGTGGGCCAGCAGGGCCTCCAGATGGTCGGCGGCGGTATAGCCCTCCGACTCCCCCTCCTGGGTCATGATGTTGCACACATAAATTTTCGGCGCGTCCGACTGGGCGATGGCCTGGGCCACCCCGTCCACCAGCAGATTGGGGATGACGCTGGTATAGAGGCTCCCCGGCCCCAGCAGGATCAGGTCCGCCTCCCGGATGGCCGCCAGGGCGGCGGGCAGGGGGGCGGGGTGCTTCGGGATCAGGGCCACGTGGGCGATGCGGCAGTCCTGCTCCTTTTTCACGTGGTAAATTTTCGACTCCCCCACCACCCGGACGCCGTTTTCAAACACGGCCTCCAGCTGCACGTTGGCACTGGTGACAGGGATGACCTGGCCGGTGATGGCCAGCACCTGGCTCATCTGGCTCACCGCCTCCTCAAAGGAGCCGGTGACCCCGTTCAGAGCGGCCAAGATCAGGTTGCCGAAGGACTGTCCGGCCAACGACCCCTCGGTAAAGCGATAGGTCAGCAGCTTCTGCATGATGGGCTCGGTGTTGGCCAGGGCCTCCATGCAATGGCGGATATCCCCCGGGGGCGGCATGCCCATGTCCCGGCGCAGCATCCCGGACCCGCCGCCGTCGTCGGCCACCGTCACCACGGCGGTGAGATTTTTTGTGTATTTTTTCAGGCCCCGCAGCATAGTAGACAGACCCGTGCCGCCGCCCACGGCGACGATCTTGGGCCCCCGCTCCCACTGCTGGGGGTTCACGGACAGTTCAGCCATAGCTCGGCTCCTCTCCCAGTGTGTTCAGTTCCGGCCCAGGTCCCGGTGGCTCTCCGACACAGGGAAGCCCGCCCGGCGGACCAGATCGGCCAGGGCGTGGGCCACGGCCACGGAGCGGTGGTGCCCCCCGGTACAGCCCACGGCCACCACCAGGGCGGTCTTGCCCTCCTCCTCATACCGGGGCAGCAGCCAGCCCACAAAGTCCCCCAGCCGGGACAAGAATTCGTCGGTCACCGGGCTTTGGAACACATAGTCCCGCACCGGGGCGTCCAGGCCGGTCATGGGCCGCAGCTCGGCCACGTAATAGGGGTTGGGGAGAAAGCGCACGTCAAAGACCAGGTCGGCCTCCATGGGGATGCCGTATTTAAAGCCGAAGGAGCTGACCCGCACGTCCATCCGGCCCTGGGCCGAGCCGCTCTTGGCAAACAGGCGGCGCAGCTCCCCCTTCAGCTTGGCGGTGGACAGGTTAGAGGTGTCGATGACATAGTCCGCCCGCTCCCGCAGGGGGGCGAGCATCTTCCGCTCCAGCTCGATGGCCTGCTCCAGACTGTCGCACTCCTCGGCCAGGGGGTGGCTGCGGCGGGTCTCTTTATACCGCTTGATGATGACCTCGGTGGCCGCCTCCATGAACAGGATGTGATACTCACACTGCATGTCCGTCAGGTCCTGAAGGGCCTGGAACAGACTGCCAAAGTTGGTGCCCCCCCGGATGTCCGTCACCAGCACCACCCGGTCATATTCCCCCGACCCGGCCATGCCCAGCTCGGCAAACTTGGGGATGAGGGGGGCAGGTAGATTGTCCACACAGAAGAAGTCCATGTCCTCCATAAAGGAGGCCGCCTTGCTCTTCCCCGCCCCGGACAGGCCGGAAATGATCACAAATTCCATGATTTTTCTCCCCTTTTATACGCTCTGGATAGGATTTTCCCTTTAGCGCAGCACTTTCACTTCCATCTTCAAGGTCACCCCGGTCTGCTCCAGCACCCGGGCCTGCACCTGGCGCACCAGCTCCAGCACGTCGGCGCAGGTGGCACCCCCCCGGTTGACCACAAAGCCTGCGTGCTTTTCCGACACCTGGGCCCCGCCCACTGTAAAGCCCTTCAGGCCGCACTGGTCGATGAGGGCGGCGGCAAAATAGCCCTCGGGCCGCTTGAACATGGACCCGGCGCTGGGATACTCCAGGGGCTGCTTTTCCTTCCGCTTGGCAGCCAACTCGTCCATCCGGGCGCGGATGGCGTCCGGGTCGCCGCTCTCCAGCTGAAAGCGGGCCTCCAGCACCAGGCGCTGCCCGTCGGAGAAGATGCTTTTCCGATAGCCCAGGCCGCAGTGTTCGGCGGGGATGGTCTGGATGTTCCCATCCAGATCCAGGGCGGTGACGGAGACCAGCACCTGGGCCATCTCCCCGCCATAGGCCCCGGCGTTCATCACCACCGCGCCCCCCACCGAGCCGGGGATGCCGGAGGCAAACTCCAGCCCCGTCAAATTCCGTCCCAGGGCGGCACTGGCCAGCATGGCCAGGGACACGCCGCCCCCGGCGCACAGCTGGCCGTTCTCCTCCCAAACCCGGTTCAGCGGGTCGGCGGCGTACCGCCCGGCGGGCTGGATGAGAAAACGCTCCACTCCCTCGTCGGGCACCAGCAGGTTAGAGCCGTTGCCCAGGAAGAAGGGGACGATGTCCGCCTCCCGGGCGGCCAGAACAGCGGCCTTGGCCTGGGCGGGCGACTTGGGCAGGGCCATCAGCCGGGCCGGGCCGCCGATGCGGAAGGACGTGTGCCGGGACATAGGCTCGCCTGCGCGCACCTCTAAGTCAGGGCACCGCCGGGCCAGCTCCTGTTGCAAGCATTCAAAACGATCCATAGGGACCTCCAAAATACAATTCTTGAACCATTATTATACCAGACTTGCCGGAAAATTTGAAGGGGTCGGCGGCAGAAAAACGCCGGGGCATTTTGAAGCACCGCTTCATTTACAGCCGGGGCAAAAGGGGCTATACTGGCCTCAACGAACAAAAGAATGGGGGAGTTTACCGTGGAAGACGCCCTGCGGCGCAGGGAGCGCACACTCTATTTCTATGGCGATCAGGGGGAGGACGTCCGGGTCTATTGCTCTGGGCTGATGGAAAACGGCGCAGCCATGGTCCTGTTCGTCCAAGGCGGGCGGGAGGCCCTGGCCCTTATCCCCGGCGTGTGGTGGGAGGAGTATGACGGCTTTTCCGAGCCGGAGCGCCAGGCCATGGCGGCCTATCTCAAGGAGCATCAGCGCTCCCTGTGTCACTTTGCCCTGGACCGCTTTCTGGACCACACCGTGTCCACCGACCTGGAGCTGGAGGAGGAGACCCTTCAGCTTATCCGCCAGGGCTGCGCCAAGCTGGGGATATCCCCCCAGCACTATGTGACGCGGCTCATCCGCGGCTTTATCAAATCGTATCAGGAGGATGCAAGCGCATGGGAACCTTTTCATATTTCTTAGGAGAGATGGACATCCCGGAGGAGCGCCGGGAGGAGTTTGCCCAGGGGGCCTTAAAGCTGCTGCGGGCCGGAGGGATGCTGATCGCTGAGCCCACATCTATGTTCGGGCACCAGATCTATCTGCTCCATCCCCCCGAGCTGGACGAGGAGGGCCGGGCCTACGGCTGCTATAACTACTTTGAGGACGACTGCTGGGAGAGCTGGTCCCTGGACGCCAAAAATGGCCGCTTCGCCTGCGGCAAGATCGGCTACCGGCAGTTTCATGCGGTGGCGCTGGCCATGGGGGTGTATACCTCTCTATACTGCAAGAGCTTCAGCGCCGCCACCCTGGAGAGCCGGCTGCTGTATGAGGGCCGCTTCATCGGCTGGATCAACTATGTGCTGGGCACCCAGTTCACCAACTGGCGGGACACCCAGATGTGGAAGTTTTATAAGCTGCTGATGGAGGAGGACCGTGAGTCTCTCCTGCGCGACAACAAAAACCTGACCGCTCTGATCTGGGACCAGGGGCTGGAGAAAAACGTTGACATCAACGACCTCGTCTTTTATGGCATCGTGTCCAGCGCCCCTGACATGAAAAAGCGGTTAAAGGAAAACGAGGCGCTGGCCCGTGACCCGGAGACCCGCCGGAAGATCCTCGCCTCCGGCAAGCACGACATGCAGCACTGCCTGGATCACAACTATCTCTACGACGCCCTGGTGGACTTCCGCGCCAAGGGCGGGACGCTGAAGCAGGCCGAGCGCTATCTCCTCATGCCCGAGGAGGACCTGCGCGCCTTGGCCAAAGAGACGGGGGACGAACTGCCCCTGCTGTTCGCCCTCCCCAACCGGGCCTATGCCGCCGTCTTTGTGGCCATGGTCTTCGATCTGGAGGTCTTCCCCTATCTGGACAAGCTGCATGACATTCTCCCCCTCCGCGACGTCACTGACCGCACACCCGTCCCCTGTCCCCCGGTGCCGCCCATCTCCACCCAGGAGTGGCTGAAGCTGGACCCGGACGACATGGCCTATTACTGGACGCCCGACGGCGACATCCACTTCTCCGACGAGATGAATGCCTGGATGGCCGGCCTGGCCCAGGAGCTGGATGGCATCCACGTCACCCTCTCCCCCCAGGAATTTTTGAAGACTCTGTTCCAGAACATCGCCGGATGCGACAAAAAGTCCTTCTTCCGGGAGGCCTTTTACGACTTCATCGCCCACCAGACCGACCCCCGGTTCCAGGCGGCGCTGGTCCTGCTGGGCCGCCTGGTCCAGCGGGAGGAGCCGAACCTCCGCCGGTATGTGGCCATTCTGGGCAACCCCGCCCTGCGAAAAAAAGTGTTCGATTTTTAAGCATAAAACAGCCGCGCAGACGAAAATCTGCGCGGCTGTTGACGTTATGATGTCTGTATCCGGCGGGGAAATTACTCCTCGTCGTCGGCCTCCACGGTGTCGTCGCTCAGATCCAGAGCGAACTTGTCGTGGCAGTTTGGGCACTGGATCATGCCGTCGGCCAGGGCCTTGTCGTCGATGACCAGAGGCTCCTCGCAGGTGGGGCACTCCACCTCGAACCAGTCGTCGTCATAATCCTCGTCGTCCTCGTCTTCGTCCTCATCCTCGTCAAAGACCACGTCTTCCACGTCGGACAGGTCGTCAGACAGCACGTCGATCTCCTCGCCCAGGGCCTGGGTGTTCTCCTCCAGGTCCTCGATGGACAGGCCGATCTCCTCCAGGATGCCGATCATCACGGAGATGAGCTTGCCCTCCTTGGACTTCTCGGTGTCCAGGTTCAGGCCCTCGGCCAGCCCCTTCAGGTAAGCAACTTTTTCAGAAATCGTCATAGCTATCTCCCTTTCTGAGGCTGTGCCTCACGGAATTGCATTCGCCGCTCACGCGGCTTGGACGCTTAGTTTAGCCCTTACAACGCTCCAGATACTCGCCGCCATTGCGGGTGTCGATCTTGATGCGGTCGCCGGGGTTGATGAACAGGGGCACCTTGATCTCGGCTCCGGTCTCCACGATGGCGGGCTTGGTCACGTTGGTGGCGGTGTTGCCCTTGAAGCCGGGATCGGTCTGGGTGACCTCCAGCTCCACAAAGTTGGGGGCCTCCACGCCCACGACCTTCTCCTTATAGAACATGAGCTTGCAGATGGTCTCCTCCTTGACGAAGTCGAAGCTGCTGGGCAGATCGGCCTTGGCCACGGGGATCATGTCGAAGGTCTCCTGGTCCATGAAGTAGTACAGGTCGCCGTCGTTATAGCTGTACTGGGCGTCCTTGCGCTCGATAAAGGCGGTCTCGAACTTGGCGGTGGGGTTGAAAGAGGTCTCGGTCACGCCGCCGCTGAGAACGTTCTTCATCTTGGTGCGGACAAAAGCCGCGCCCTTGCCGGGCTTAACATGCTGGAATTCCACGACCTGCATGACCTGGCCATCCATCTCGAAGGTCACGCCGTTGCGGAAATCGCCTGCGGTAATCGTTGCCATTGGAATCATCCTCCACTGTTTTTATAGATTAAGCTAATTTATTCTACCCTATTTTTTTCTCTTTGACAAGAGGGTATCCTTAGGAATCGGGGCCGTTCGGGCAAAGTTTTCTGTCTGTTTTTGACAGAATCGGCCCTCCGCCCTGCTCCGGGGACCCTTTACAGGACGATCAGGTCCTTGGGGGAGCGGGTGATGTCCTCGCAGCCGCCCTCCTTCAGCACCAGCACGTCCTCGATGCGCACGCCGAAGCGGCCCGGGATGTAGATGCCAGGCTCGGCGGAGATGACCGCCCCGGCGGGCAGGGGCCGGGTCTCGCTGGGGCTGGCGTTGGGGGACTCGTGGATGTCGATGCCAAGGGAGTGGCCAAAGCTGTGGGTGAAATACTCCCCATAGCCCGCCTCGGCGATGACCTGCCGTCCGGCGGCGTCCACCTCCCGGCCGGTGGCCCCGGCCCGGGCGGCGTTGATCCCCGCCCGCTGGGCGGCCAGAACCGTGGCATAGACCTGCTCCATCTCGTCGGTGGGCTCTCCCATGGCCACGGTGCGGGTCATGTCGGAGCAATAGCCGTCCACCTTACAGCCAAAGTCCATGGTGATGAACATGCCCGTATCCACCACCTGGTCCCCGGGGACGGCGTGGGGCCGGGAGCCGTTGGGTCCGGCGGCCACGATGGGGTCGAAGGAGACCTTCTCGCCCCCCCGGCGCATCATCTCATACACCAGACGGGCGGCGATCTCCCGCTCCGTCATGCCCGGGCGGATAAAGTCCAGCACCGCCTTAAAGGCCCCGTCGGTGATCTCCTGGGCATGGCGCATCACCGCCAGCTCCTCCTCGTCCTTGCTGGCGCGCAGGTCGTCCAGCAGCTGCTGGGCGGGGGTGAGGATGCAGGGCAGCTCCTGGCTATAGCGCCGGTGGGCGTCCACCGTCATATTCCCGCTCTCAAAGCCCACGTTGTGCAGTCCCCGCTCCTCCAGAAAGGCCCGGGCCTGGGCCAGGTGGCTGCTGTCCCGGGTGACCAGCTTTACGTCCGCCCCCTGGACCTGCTCCTGGGCGGCCTCGATATACCGCCCGTCGGTGGTGTAGTGGGTCTCCGTCCGGGTGATGAGCAGCAGCCCCTCTCCGTGGAAGCCGATGGCATAGCGCTCCCCGGCCTCGCTGGTGATGAGCATGGCGTCCAGGCCATACTCGGGCAGCTTCTCCGCGATCTGTTTCAAATGATTCATGTGGTCTCTTCCTCTCCTTGGCCGGTGTACAGGGCCCGCTGGGCCCGATAGATGTCTTTCATGGTGCGGGCGTCCTCGGCCTGGGTGCCGGCGCTCTCGCAGATAAAGGTGGGACTCCAGCCCCGGCGGGCGATCTCCGCCGCCAGCGGCTCCCAGTCCGGCCCAAAGCCCCCATGGTCGGCAAAGGTCCGGTGGCACTTCTCGCCCCCCTTGGGGGTGAACTCGATGCGGGAGAAGTGGCTGTGGAATCGCCCGGCCCGCTCAGGCCCCAGGGCCGAGGCCACCTTGTCCAGCATCCGGGCAAAGACCTCCGCCCCGTCATCCGCCCCCAGGGAGCGGGCGTATAAATGTCCGAAGTCGATGCAGGGGAGCAGCCGCCCGTCCAGCTGGCACAGCTCCAGCACCTCGTCCAGGTCGCCCAGCTGATTGATCTTGCCCATGGTCTCCGGGCACAGGGTGATGTCCCCAAAGCCCTGGTCGTCACAGGCGGCGATGGACTGGCGCAGCGTCTCCTTGGCGATGTCCAGGGCCTGCCGCCGGGTGCGCTTGAGCAGGGCCCCGGTGTGGATTACCACCCGGGTGGCCCCCATCCACCGGGCGGCCAGGCAGCTGGTGGTGATATAGCCCACCGTCTTGCGCCGCATCTCCGGGTCCGGGTTGGACAGGCTGATGAAATAGGGGGCGTGGAGGGACAGGGCTATCCCCGCCTGACGGGCCCGCTCCCCCAGCTTCTCCGCCGTGACCTGGCCCACGTGGACGCCCTTGCCGCACTGATACTCATAGCAGTCCAGGCCAAGCCCGGCGATCCAGGCCGGGGCGTCTAAAGAGGACTTATACTGCCGGGAAAAGGCGATGGCGTTGCCCGCCGGGCCGAATCTGGCCTCCATGCGATCCTCCCCGCTCATACAAAGGGCCTCCACCGGCCCAGCAGGCGGAAGGGGGTCTCCACGGCGTATCGAATGTAGCGCCCCGGGTTGCCCGCCAGCCGGATGGGCTTGACCAGCAGGGGGGTCACGCCGGAGCGGTTGGCCCCCAGCACGTCGGTAAAGATCTGGTCGCCCACCATCACCGTCTGGTCCGGGGTGACGCCCATGCGCTCCATGGCCCGGAAAAAGCCCTCCCGCTTGGGCTTGCCCGCGTGGCCGATGCAGGGGATGTCCAGCTTTTGGGCAAAGCCGTGGGGCCGCCCCGGCTTGCGGCTGTTGGACAGCAGGAACAGGGTGATGCCCTCCGCCGCCAGGGCGTCTTTCCAGGTCCTAACGGCCCGGGTGGGCTCGGTCTCTTTATAGGGGACCAGGGTGTTGTCCAGGTCGGCCAGCACCAGGCGCACGCCCTTTTCGGCCAGGGCCTTGGGGGATATTTGGGTCACGGCGGGATACACCCCCCGGGGGATGAGAGAAAAGGGCACAGGCGGTCCCTCCTTATAGAATAGAATGTCTTTCGGTTCTGGCGATTCTAATTTTGGGCGGACGGGCATAGGATACTCTTGTAAAACGCCCGGCTGCCGCAGGCCGGTTTTAACAGGTGGATAGTATATCACATCCGCCCAATTTGGACAAGGGGGAGCCGCCCATGGCAAAAGACATCTTTCTCATTCCCATCCCGCCCCAGCAGCTGCGGAGCATCCAAGGCTGGAACGCCCAGCCCGCCCACCTGGCCTATCGGGTGGGCCAGGGGCCCCATCTGTTCCGGGCCGGAGGCTCCGTCCCCCTCCGGGGCGGGGTGATGGTGGTGGACGGCCAGGGGTACGACGGCACTGGCCCCATCGGCCCCTTCTGCCAGGAGGTGGTCAGTGAGTGCTCCGTCCGGGGCTTTTCCGGGGCGGTGCTGGACTTTGACCGCCGCCTGCCCCCTCTGGAGCAGCTGGCGGGGCAGCTGGACCGGCTGTTTGCCCAGCGGGGGTTGCAGCTCTATGTGCCGGAGACCTTTGGCCACTGCGTCGCCCATGGCCGGGTGATCCTCTCCTCCGCCCTGTCCGGGGGCAGCCTGGCCCAGCGGCTGGAGGAGGCCGCCGAGCGCTTTGGCCGGGACCGCATCGTCCTGTCGTTGGAGCGCAGCGCGGAGGACTTCCCCCTCCCCTCCCCCACGGGCAGCGGCGCCCCCCTCACCCGGCAGCAGCTGCGCCAGCAGATGGACACCCTGCGCCCCGCCGTCTTCTTCTCCCGGGAGCTGTGCGCCCGGTACTATACCTATATGAACCGGGACACCGGGGCCCACTTCGTCCTCTTTGACGACGGGGACACCATGCTCCGCAAGGTGGAGGTGGCCCGCCAGGCGGGGGTGTCCGTCTTCCTGGCCCCCTATGAGGATATCCGGGACTGCGCCGGGCCCTTAGGGCTGCTGCCCCACCCGGCGCAAAAAAGAGGGCCCCGGGCGGTTGACGCTGTCTCCGCCGGGGAGTACAATAAACCCTGCTGAACATTATACTAAGGAGGGTCCCATTTATGGTCCGTCATATCGTATCCTGGAACTTCAAGCCCGAGCTCACCCCCCAGCAGCGCCAGGCCATTGGCCAGGAGGTAGTGGAGAAGCTCACCGCCCTGAAGGGCAAGGTCCCTGTGCTGAAAGACATCAGCGTCTTCTGTCCCCCCATGGACAGCAGCAGCTGTGACCTGGTCCTCTATTCCGAGGTGGAGCAGGAGTCTGATCTGCCCCTGTATCAGAACCACCCGGAGCACCAGGCCATTCTGCCCCTGATCCGGGACAACTTCTGCGACCGCCGCTGCTGCGACATCCAGGGTTAAGCCCATCTGTCCCCCTCCCCGCCGGGTCCTGTTTCCCGGTGGGGAGAGCGGGGCGTTTGGCCCCGAGTTTCACGCCGTGAAAAATTTTTTGAGAAATTTGAAAATAACGCTTGACATTTCTCAAATCCCTGCTATAATCAGTCATGTTCCTGCGGCGAACCACTTCGCCAGACGGACATAGCGGGATTGTGTAAGGGTAGCACGACAGACTCTGACTCTGTTTGTGAGGGTTCGAATCCTTCTCCCGCTGCCAGAAAATCACCACTCATCCGAGTGGTGATTTTTCTTTTCTCTCATCAAATATTTAAGCTGCCGCCCCGGTATCCGCATCAGGACGCCGGGGCGGCGGTCTGTTATTTTCTATCACAGTTGGTCCAGAGCTTGGGCGATGCGCTCCAGAGCCTGGGTCAGCTGCTGCCTGGGGCAGGCGAAGTTCAGCCGCTGGAAGCCGTCCCCCTCGCCGTTGGGGCCGAACTTGGCCCCGTCGTCCGTGGCCACCCGGGCCTTATGGCACATAAAGTCCCACAGCTGCGCCCGGTCCATGCCATAGTCCCGAAAGTCCAGCCAGGCCAGATAGGTGGCCTCCGGCGGACGATACTTCACCCGGGGCATTCTTTGGGCGATAAATTCCCCAATGTATTGGGCGTTGCCCCGGAGATAGACCAGCAGCTGCTCCAGCCAGTCCTCCCCCTGGTCATAGGCGGCGATCTGGGCCGCCGCCCCAAAGTTGCCCGGCCACAGGTAATAAGGGGCCAGCTTCTCCTGAAAGGCCGCCCGGATCTGGTCGTTGGGGATGATGATGTCAGACACCAGCAGCCCCGCCAGGTTGAACGTCTTGGAGGGGGAGGTGCAGATGATGCACCGCTGGACCAGCTCCTCCTCCAGGGTGCCATAGGCCACGAACTGCCCATCCAGGATCAGGTCCCCGTGGATCTCGTCCACGGCCAGCATCACGCCGTGTTCCAGACAGATGCGGCCCACCCGCTCCAGCTCTTCCCGGGTCCAGCAGCGACCCACCGGGTTGTGGGGGCTGCACAGGATCATGAACTTGGTCCTGGGGTCCCGGGCCAGGCGCTCCAGAGCGCCAAAGTCCATCTCATACCGGCCCTCCCGCTCCACCAGGGGGTCAAAAGCGATCTCCCGCCCGGTGCGGCGGATGTAGTCGTAATAGGGATAGTACACCGGGGACTGGACGATCACCCGGTCCCCAGGCTGGGTATACAGCTCGATGCCGCACACCAGGGCCATGTTCACCCCGGGGGTATAGAGGACCCAGTCGGGCCGGATGTCCCAGCCGTTGCGGCGCTTCTGCCAGTCCACGCAGGCCTGAAGATAGTCCGGGGAGGGATAGGCATAGCCATAGGTCCCGTGCTCCGCCCGGCGCCGGACGGCCTGGGCCACGGCGGGGGCCGTTTCAAAGTCCATGTCCGCGATGCCCATGGGGATGACGTCGTCTGCGCCGAACATCTGCCGCCGCAGCTTGGGGGACCACTTGATGGAGATCTCCCGGGTGCGGTCAATGGGCCGGTCAAAGTTGTATTCCATGGTGACACATCCTTCCCTTTTCTCTTGTTGTGTGATATAATGCAGTTAAGCGTTCAATATATCGCTCTGTTCGATATAATAATATGACTTGTTTATTAAAATGTCAATAGTGGAGGAATGATTTTGGACCCGGTAAATTTTGCGGTGGCGCAGAACATCAAGCGTCTGCGGGAAAAACAGAAGCTGAGCATGGACGAGCTGTCCCGGCTGAGCGGGGTGAGCAAGAGTATGCTGGCCCAGATCGAGCGGGGGGATGGCAACCCCACCCTGTCCTCCCTGTGGAAGATCGCCAACGGGATGCGCGTCCCCTTCGACGCCCTCACCGCCCGGCCCAAGCCGGACTATCAGATCATCCGCCTGCCCGACATCCAGCCCATTTTAGAGGACGAGGGCCGGGTGAAGAACTATTCCGTCTTCCCCGATGACGAGGGCCGCCGCTTCTCCGTCTATTACATGGAGCTGGACCCGGGCAGCTTTTGGCGCTCTGACCCCCACATCGTGGGCACCATCGAATTCATCACCCTGATCCGGGGGACGCTGGAGATCGTGGCCGGGGAACAGACCTTTACCATCCGCCCCGGGGAGAGCATCCGCTTCCCCGGCGACACCGTCCACTCCTATCGGAATCTGGACCCCGACTCCACCGCCCTGCATTTGATCATGTACACCCCCTGACCGGCCTTGACTTTATCACAGCGCTGTGTTATGTTGAACACACGGGTGAGCACCTACCGTCCAAGCAGTCAGGCTGAACAGTCTGGCTGCTTTTTTACCAGGAGGTCATGTTGTGACACAGACAGATACGCGGGGCGGCGTGGCCGCCGTACTGATCCGATTCAGCCTGCCGCTGATCATCAGCGGTATATTACAGCAGCTTTATAACTGGGCGGACGCCTTTATCGTGGGCCACGCCGTGGGGGAGAGCGCCCTGGCGGCAGTGGGGGCCACCACGGCGGTGAGCGTATTTTTCACCATGGCCATCACCGGCTTTACCCAGGGGCTGTCTATTCTGGCCGCCCAGCGCTTTGGCAGCGGGGACCGGGCGGGGCTGCGGCCCATCCTGTCCACCTTTTTAGTGGTGCTGCTGCCCCTGGCTGTTCTGTGCGCCGCCCTTGGGGTGTGGGCCAGCGGCTCCCTGCTGCACCTGCTCCACACGCCGGAGAACATTCTGGCCTTTGCCGGGGACTATCTGCGCATCATCTTCATCGGCGTGCCCTTCCTGGCGGCGTATAACCTCTATTCCGCCCTGCTCCGGGCCATGGGGGACAGCCGGGCACCCTTCTACGCGGTGGTGGTGTCCTCCCTGGCCAATGTGGCATTGGACCTGTGGTTCGTGGCGGGCCTTGGCTGGCAGGTGGCGGGTGCGGCAGCGGCCACCGTTTTGTCCCAGGGGGCCATGGCCCTCTTCATCCTGGTCTATGCCCACCGGCGCTATCCCCTGCTGCGCCTGTCCTTGAAAGAGCCCCTGTTCCGCCGGGAGAACTTTGCCCAGGGGCTGCGGTTCGGTCTGCCCCCCGCCCTGCAATTCAGCGTCACCGCCGGGGGCAACATCGCCCTGCAAAACTTTATGAACGGCTTCGGCTCTCACACCGTGGCCGCCATCACCACCGCCTATCGAGTGGACACCATTATGCTGCTGCCCATCATCAATCTGGGGTCGGCCATCTCCACCATGGTGGCCCAGAGCAAGGGGGCGGGGGAGCCGCAGCGGGCCCGGCACTTCTGGCGCACGGGCGCTGTGATGAATCTGGTGGTCTCTCTGCTGCTCATGGCCGTCATGCTGCTGTTCGGCGGCAAGCTGGTGGCCCTGTTCGGCGTGGAGGCGGAGGCCGCCGCCATTGGCCGCCGGTTCTTCCAGCGCATCTCCCTGTTCTATGTGTTCTTCGGGCTGGCCTGCTCCATGCGGGGGACCATCGAGGGCACGGGCCGGGTGGTCTATTCCAGCGCCGTGAGCATCGCCGCCCTGCTGCTGCGCATCGCCCTGTCCTATCTGCTGGCCGGTGCCTTCCTGAACATGGCCATCGCCTATGCCGAGGGCCTGCACTGGATCTTCATGGTCCTGTGCTTTCTGCCCTTCTTCCTGCGCCGGGACCGCTGGGCGCAAAACTCCTAACTCCTCGCTCATCACTCCTAACTCCGGGAGGGGCTTCGGCCCTTCCCGGTTTTTCTCCCTCTTGTGCTCTTTGTCGTTTCGTGATATCCTGTTCTATCATTCCCTGTTCTACGATCTTCTGTTTTTCCCTGTCCTTTTGAAAGGAGGTCCTTTCTTTGTCCGAAAAGCTCCACGCCCTGGGAGACGCCATTGTCCGGGCCTTTCCCCAGGCCGACGTTCTGCGCACCCAGGTCCCCCAGTGGGTCCAGGCCCACGGGGAACTCATCTGGCTGTACACCGGGATCACCCGGCTGCTCTTCCCCCTGCTAGCCCTGCTCATCCTCGTCCGGGCCATCCGGGGGCTGCTGCGCATCCCCACCGCCGGGGAGGTCTGGGGTCAGCTGGCCCTGCCCGGGGGCGGCTCCCTGCCCATCCGGCACTGGGAAAATATTCTGGGCCGGGCTCCCCTGGCCGACCTGCGGCTAGATCTGCCCACCGTGTCCCGGCAGCACGCCGCCCTGGTCCGGGAGGAGAACGGCCAGTGGCGCATCCACGACCTGGGCTCTAAGGCCGGGACACTGGTGAATGACAAGCCCGTGGAGGGCTCCGCCCCCCTGAAAGTGGGGGACGCCCTCAGCGTGGGCGGGGTGAAGCTGCTGTTTCTGCCCCTGTCCCGGGCCGAGGAGGAGCAGCTGCTCCAGCGCCGGAGGGCGGAGGCCCCCCTGTCCATGGTCCCCTCCCTGCTGTGGCTGACCCTGTTTCAGATTTTGGCCGCCGTGCAGCTGTTCCTGGCCAGCGGCGGGGAGCACCGCACCGCCCCCCTGACCCTGCTGGTGCTCACCCTGGTCATGTGGGTCTATTACGGCTCCGCCCGCCGCCGTCTGCGGGGGTTCGAGCTGGAGACCATCGCCTTTTTCCTGTCCACCCTCTCCCTGGCCGTCACCGCCTCCTCCGCCCCGGAGTCCACGGTGAAGCAGCTCATCGCCATCATCCTGGGGCTGATCTTCCTGTCCGCCCTCACCGCCTGGATGGCCGACCCGGCCCGGCTGCAAAAGCTGCGCTGGCTCATGGCCGCCCTGGCCATCGGCCTGCTGTCCGTCACATTGGTGCTGGGCCGGAGCAAATTCGGCGCGGCCAACTGGATCATTCTGGGGCCGTTTTCCTTCCAGCCCTCAGAGATCGCAAAGATCTTCTATATCTTCGCCGGTTCCGCCACCCTGGAGCGGCTGTTCCGCAGGCGGAACCTGGGGCTGTTCATGGTCCTCACCGGGGTATGCCTGCTGTGTCTGGCCCTGATGAGCGACTTTGGCACCGCCTGCATCTTCTTCGCCACGTTCCTGGTCATCGCCTATCTCCGCTCCGGCGACTTTGCCACATTGTCCCTGCTGTGCGGCGGGGCGGCCTTTGCCGGGCTGCTGGTGCTGCGGTTCAAGCCCTATATCTTCCGGCGCTTTGCCTCCTGGGGCCACGCCTGGCAGGCGGCCTCCACCACCGGCTATCAGCAGACCCGGGCCATGTCCGCCGCCGCCTCCGGCGGTCTGGTGGGCATGGGGGCGGGCAACGGCTGGCTGCAAAACATCCCCGCGGCGGACACCGACCTGGTGTTCGGGATGCTGTGCGAGGAGTGGGGCCTGCTCATCGCCGTGCTGGCGGTGCTGTCCATTTTGACGCTCACGGTGTTTGCCGCCCGGGCCTGCCGGGTGGGCCGCTCCGCCTTCCCCACCATCGCCGCCTGCGCCGCCGGGTCCCTGCTGGCGGCCCAGACCGCCCTGAACGTGTTCGGCGCCATGGACCTGCTGCCTCTCACCGGAGTGACGCTGCCCTTTGTGTCCAACGGCGGCTCAGCCATGATCGCCTCCTGGGGCCTGCTGGCCTTTCTCCGGGGGGCGGACACCCGGGAGCGGAGCCGCCGTGCTCCCGCGAAAAAGGAGGTCTCTTCCCAATGAAAAAACTGGAACGCCGGGCCCGGCTGTGTCTCATTCTGGCCGGACTGCTGCTGGCGGGACTGGGGCTGTTTCTGGTCCGCTTCGGCTTCAGCGGCAGCCGCTGGGCCTCCTCCCCCTTCAACCGCCACCTCTATAACCGGGACGGGGCCCTGATCAGCGGAACAGTGCTGGACCGGAACGGGACGGTCCTGTCCTATGTGGACGACAACGGGGACCGCCGCTGCGCCGACGGCAAGACCCTGCGGAAGGCCACCCTCCACGCCGTGGGCGACCCCCAGGGGAACATCGGCACCGGGGCTCTCACCGCCTTCGCCCGAAAGCTCACGGGATACTCCCTGCTGTTTGGGGCCTATAACGCCCGGGAGGGCAACGACCTGTATCTCACCATCGACGCCGACCTGAACGAGACGGCCTATCAGGCCCTGGACGGCCGGAAGGGCACCGTGGCCGTGTACAACTATAAGACGGGAGAGGTGCTGTGCATGGTCTCCTCCCCCTCCTACGACCCGAAGAACGTCCCCGACGACTTAGAGACCAACGACAAATATCAGGGGGTATACCTCAATCGGTTTCTCTCCTCCTCTTTCACCCCCGGCTCAGTGTTCAAGACCGTGACCCTGGCCGCCGCGTTGGAGAAGATCCCCGATTTGTACAGCCGCACCTTCTATTGCGAGGGCTCGGCGGAGATCGGCGGGGAGACGGTGACCTGCACCGCCGCCCACGGGGAGCAGACCATTCAGGACGCCCTGGCCAACTCCTGCAACGTCGCCTTTGGCCAGCTGGCGGTGGAGTTGGGGGCCAACACCCTGGAGAAATACGCCGGAAAGGCCGGGCTTACCAAATCCTATGACGTGAGCGGCATCCCCACCGCCGCCGGGTCGGTGGACCTGTCCGGGGCGTCGGATAACGACCTGGCCTGGGCCGGGGTGGGCCAGTATCACGACAGCGTGAACCCCTGCGCCCTGATGATCTATATGGGGGCCATCGCCAACGGGGGCAAGGCCGTGCAGCCCACCCTGATCCAGAAGGTGGTCTCCCCCGGTCTGCCCACCCTGCCCCAGTTCACCCACACCACCCGGCGGATGATCCAGGCGGACACCGCCCAGGCCATCGCCGACATGATGGCCAACAACGTCTCCGCCACTTACGGCACCAAGCGCTTTTCCGGCATGGACCTGTGCGCCAAGTCGGGCACGGCGGAGGTGGGGGCCGACCAAAAGCCCCACGCCTGGTTCACCGGCTTCCTCCGCAATGAGGAGGCCCCCTATGCCTTTGTGGTCCTGGTGGAAAACGGCGGCGGCGGGTCAGAGGTGGCCGGGACGGTGGCGGCAAAAGTGCTGAAAGCCGCCCTGGCTTCCTGAATCGGTTTGCACGTTTTTTCCCCCGGTTTGGGGTTGTCATATAGGCCATTTTAGGATAAAATAAGATATCTATTCACCATCTATTAGGGGGGACCGCCGTGGACATCGTTTTTCAGGAACGCCATGGGGTCCCCTTTTATGCCTGCACGGACCCACGCTGGTCCGGCGCGCCCCACGGCTTTTCCACCCGCCTGGGCGGCGTGTCTCCCGCTCCCTGGGACAGTCTGAACCTGGGGGCCGGACGGGGGGACGACCCCGCCCGGGTGGGGGAGAACTTCCGCCGCTTCTGCCGGGCCGTGGGCACCGACGCCCATGCTCTGGTGAAAAACCACCAGGTACACGGCACAGATATCCGCTCCGTCACCCGGGCAGACGTGCTGTCTGACCCCGCTCTGCCTGGGGAGTTCCCCGCCGACGGCCTGGTGACCGACCAGCCGGGGGTGTGCCTGACCATCTTCTCCGGGGACTGCATCCCCATTTTGCTCTATGACCCCCATCGAAACGTGATCGCCGCCGTCCACGCCGGGTGGCGGGGCACCGCCGCCGGGGCGGCGTTTCAGGGCGCCCTGGCCATGACCGGGCGCTACGGCTGCCGCCCGGAAAATATCCTGGCCGCCATCGGCCCGGGCATCGCCCCCTGCTGCTTCGAGACCCATATCGACGTCCCTGACGGTCTGCGGGCCGGGCTGGGAAAAGACGTCCAGGACTTTATCGCCCCCATCCCCGGCACGGACAAGTTCCACGTGGATCTGAAGGGGGCCAACGCCCGCTGGCTGGAGCGGGCCGGATTAGACCCGGCCCACATCGCCCTGTGCCCCGCCTGCACCGCCTGCCGCCTGGACCGCTTCTGGTCCCACCGCATCCAGGGCGCCCGCCGGGGCAGCATGGCCGCCATGATCCAGCTGTCTGAAACCTGATTTTTAAGGAATGACTATGAAACATCTCCGTTTTCTCCTCTGCCTGGCCCTGGTGGCAGCCCTGCTCACCGCCTGCGGGCCGAAGGGGGACGGCTCCGCCTCTTCCTCCGGCAGCGGCGGCTCCTCTGTCTCCTCCTCGGGCAGCGTCTCCGACCCGGAGCCTGCCCCCGTCCCCGCCAGTCTCACCCTGGCGGCCTATCCCTCTGATTCCTTTCACCCCGTTCTGGGGACAAACCGCTCTAACCTGACCCTGGCCCCCCTGCTGTACGAGCCCCTGTTTCAACTGGACGAGACCTTTCAGCCCGTGCCTGTGCTGTGCAGCCAGGCTGACAGCGCCGACGGCCTCACCTGGACCCTCACCCTGCGGGAGGGTGTCACCTTCTCCGACGGCTCCCCCCTCACCGGCGCTGTGGTGGCCGACGCTCTGAACACCGCCCGCCAGTCCGCCCGCTATGCCCAGCGGCTGCGGGACGTGTCCTCTGTTTCCGGCCAGGGGAATGTCATCACCGTCACCCTGGTCCGGGCCAACGGCAACCTGCCCGCCCTGCTGGATATCCCCATTTCCTCCGGCACCGGGGACCGCCCGGTGGGCACGGGCCCCTATGTGCTGTCTGAGACAGACGGAGCTTTGACCCTGTCCGCCCGCTCCGGCTGGTGGCAGGGAAAAGCCCTGCCGGTGCAGAGCATCCAGCTCACCGCCGCCTCCCGGTCAGAGGACCTGGTGTCCTCCTTCGCCGCGGGGGACGTGAGTCTGGTGGACGTGGACCTGATGGGCACCAACGCCCTGGGCTACTCCGGCAGCTATCAGACCTGGGACTATGCCACCACGGATTTTCTCTATCTGGGCTTTAACACCCAAAGCGGCCTGTGCCGCGCCCCGGAGATCCGCCAGGCCATCACCCGGGCCATTGACCGCACCCCGGTGGTGCAGGTGGACTTTGCCCGCCACGCCGTGGCCGCCGCCCTGCCCGTCCACCCCAGCAGCCCCCTGTACAACGCCGCCCAGGCCCAGACCCTGAGCTATGACCCGGAGCAGGCCGCCGCCAATCTGGAGGCCCTGCGGGCCGCTGGCAGGACGGTCACCCTGGTGGCCAACAGCGAGAACACCGCCAAGGCCGCCGCCGCCCAGCGCATCGCCGCCCAACTGGAGGCCGTCGGCCTGTCCGTGCGTCTGTCTCTGCTGTCCTATGACAACTATGTCAGCGCCCTGTCCGCCGGGAACTTCGACCTGTATCTGGGCCAGGTGACCCTCACCGGCGACTTTGACCTGGCCCCCCTGCTGTCCTCCTCGGGCAGCCTGAACTATGGCCGCTGGCAGGACGCCCTGGGGGACGCCCTCCTCTCTGCGCTGCAAGGCGCTCAGGGGGACGCCAGGACCCAAGCCGCCGCCGACCTGTTCGCCTATCTCAATCAACAGGCCCCCATCGTGCCTGTCTGCTTTAAAAACGGCTCCGTCCTCACCCAGTGGAGCAGGCTGTCTGGCCTGTCCCCCGTCCGTGGGAACGTGTTCTATCAACTGGAAAACTGGAACCTTTCTTAAATCACTTTGTTAATTTATGCAGGCGAGCCGCCATTTGTATGTGGCCGCCGGGAGGAGAGATAGAAATGAGTGTTTACCGCTGTTATTCCCAGAAGAAGCCCGGCTTCGACGTGGAGGCCCAGGGGCTGTGCAAGGCCCTGCGGGAGCAGCTCGGCGTGGCCGGACTGACCTCCGTGGCCATCCTGAACCGCTACGACGCCGACCAGATCGACCCCGCCGTCTATCAGCAGGCCAAGGGCATCGTGTTCTCCGAGCCCCAGGTGGACGTGGTCTATGACGAGACCTTCCCCCAGCCCGCCCAGCCCTGCGCCCTGCTGGCGGTGGAGGCCCTGCCCGGCCAGTTCGACCAGCGGGCCGACTCCTGCGCCCAGTGCATCCAGCTGATGGCCGGGGTGGAGCGCCCCCTCATCGCCTATGCCAAGGTATATGTGCTCCAGGGCCAGCTGTCTCAGGAGGACCTGAGCAAGATCCGCCACTACCTCATCAACCCCGTGGAGAGCCGTGAGGCCTCTATGGACAAGCCCGAGACCCTGGTCCGCACCCACGAGACCCCCGACCACGTGCCCACCATCGACGGCTTCATCTCCATGGACGAGAAGGCCCTGGCCGCCCTGCTGGACGAGCTGGGTCTGGCCATGGACCTGGACGACCTGAAGTTCCTCCAGACCTATTTCCGGGACGAGGAGCACCGTGACCCCACCATGACTGAGGTCCGCGTTGTCGATACTTACTGGTCTGACCACTGCCGCCACACCACCTTCTCCACCCACCTGGACCAGGTGGACGTGGACGACCCCCAGGTGAAGGCCGCCTATCAGCGGTATCTGGACGCCCGGGTGGAGGTCTATGGCCAGGAGAAGGCCGCCCAGCGGCCCCAGACCCTGATGGACGTGGCCACCATCGGCGCCAAGACCCTGAAGAAGCGTGGCCTGCTGCCCGAGCTGGACGAGAGCGAGGAGATCAACGCCTGCTCCATCCACGTCCCCGCCCAGGTGGACGGCAAGGAGCAGGACTGGCTGCTCATGTTCAAGAACGAGACCCACAACCACCCCACCGAGATCGAGCCCTTCGGCGGCGCGGCCACCTGCATCGGCGGCTGCATCCGGGACCCCCTGTCTGGCCGGGTGTATGTCCACCAGGCCATGCGCTTCACCGGCGGCGGCGATCCCCGCGTGCCCTTCTCTCAGACTTTAGAGGGCAAGCTGCCCCAGCGGAAGCTGGCCACCACCGCCGCCGCGGGCTACTCCTCCTACGGCAACCAGATCGGTCTGGCCACCGGCCACGTGGCCGAGGTGTATCACGAGGGCTACATCGCCAAGCGCCTGGAGTGCGGCGCAGTGGTGGGCGCGGCCCCCGCTGAGAACGTGGTCCGGGAGCGCCCCGCCCCCGGCGACGTGGTCATCCTGCTGGGCGGCCGCACGGGCCGCGACGGCATCGGCGGCGCCACCGGCTCCTCCAAGAGCCACAACAAGAAATCCCTGACGACGATGGCCAGCGAGGTGCAGAAGGGCAACGCCCCCGAGGAGCGGAAGATCCAGCGCCTGTTCCGCAACGGCGACGTGACCCGCCTCATCAAGCGCTGCAACGACTTTGGCGCCGGCGGCGTGTCCGTGGCCATCGGCGAGCTGGCCGACGGTCTGGAGATCGAGCTGGACGCCGTGCGCAAGAAGTATGACGGTCTGGACGGCACCGAGCTGGCCATCTCCGAGAGCCAGGAGCGCATGGCCGTTGTCGTCGCCCCCCAGGACGAGGAGAAGCTCATCGCCGCCGCCCAGGCGGAGAACCTGGAGGCCTATCGGGTGGCCGTGGTCACCGCCAGCCCCCGGATGGTCATGCACTGGAAGGGCCAGACCATCGCCGACCTGTCCCGGGCCTTCCTGGACACCAACGGCGCAGTGAAGCACGCCGCCGTCTCCGTGGCCAAGGCGGACCGCTCCGCCATGGGCAAAGAGAGCTTCCACTCTCTGAAGGAGATGGCCGCCAGCCTGAAGTGCGGCTCCCGCCGGGGCCTGACCGAGCGGTTTGACGGGTCCATCGGCTCCGCTTCCGTCCTCATGCCCTTCGGCGGCAAGACCCAGCGCACCCCCGCCCAGGCCATGTCCGCCCTGTTCCCCGTGCTGCCCGGCCAGGAGACCGACCAGGCCAGTGTGATGGCCTGGGGCTTTGACCCCGACCAGTCCGTGGTGGACCCCTATGCCGCCGCCCACGCCGCCGTGTACACCTCCATGGCCAAGCTGGTGGCCGCCGGCGCCGACTATCACAGGGCCTATCTCACTTTCCAGGAGTTCTTCGAAAAGCTGCGCACCGAGCCTCAGCGCTGGGGCAAGCCCTTCTCCGCCCTGCTGGGCGCTCTGGACGCGCAGCTGGAGCTGGGGGCCGCCGCCATCGGCGGCAAGGACTCCATGTCCGGCTCCTTCCTGGACAAGGACGTCCCCCCCACCCTCATCTCCTTCGCCATCGCCCCGGTGAAGGCCGATAAAGTGCTCTCCCCCGAGTTCAAGGCGGCGGATCACCCCGTGTATCTGTTCTCTTCCGAGGACAGCAAGTCCGCCTGGGAGGCCCTCTACGATCTGCACCAGGCCGGTAAGGTCAAGGCCGCCTGGGCCGTGGAGCACGGTCTGGCCCAGGCCGTGATGAACATGTCCTTCGGCAACCAGATCGGCTTCCAGGCCGGGATGGAGCCGGTGGACTGGTACGCCGACATGCCCGGCGCTATCGTGGCCGAGCTGACCGAGGAGGTCAATCTGCCCTGCGCCAAGCGCCTGGGCGAGACCACCCAGCCCGCCATCATTGCCCTGCCCGGCGAGGCCGTCTCTGTGGACGAGCTGCTGAAGCTGAACGACGGCGTTCTGGAGCAGGTCTATCCCACCCGCGCCGGTTCCAGCGAGGCGGTGGAGCCCATCACCTGGGACAAGCGCTCTGTGGTCGTGTGCAAGCACAAGGTGGCCCGCCCCCGTGCGGTCATCCCCGTCTTCCCCGGCACCAACTGCGAGTACGACACCGCCCAGGCCTGTCTGCGAGCGGGCATCGACCCCCAGATCGTGGTCATCCGCAACCTGACCCGGGATGCCCTGGCCCAGTCCGCCCAGGCCTTGGAGGCCGCCATCCGCGGCAGCCAGATGGTGGTGTTGCCCGGCGGCTTCTCCGGCGGCGACGAGCCCGACGGTTCCGGCAAGTTCATCGCCTCCTTCCTCCGCTCCCCCGCCCTGTCCGACGCCATCATGGAGCTGCTGAAAAACCGGGACGGCCTGATGCTTGGCATCTGCAACGGCTTCCAGGCCCTGGTGAAGCTGGGCCTGGTACCCTACGGCGAGATCCGTCCCATGGACGACCAGTGCCCCACCCTGACCTATAACCTGATCGGCCGCCACCAGAGCCGCTATGTCACCACCCGGGTGGCCAGCGTCCAGTCCCCCTGGATGCTCCGCTCCAACGTGGGCGACCTGCACACCGTGCCCATCTCCCACGGCGAGGGCCGCTTTGTGGGCCCCCAGGCGGTGATCGACCAGCTCATCGCCAACGGCCAGGTGGCCACCCAGTATGTGGACCTGGCGGGCCGGCCCTCCATGGACATCGACGTGAACCCCAACGGCTCTGTCCAGGCCATCGAGGGCGTGTTCTCCCCCGACGGCCGCGTCTTCGGTAAGATGGGCCACCTGGAGCGCCGGGGCCAATACGTCGGCCTGAACATCCCCGGCAACAAGCACCAGCCCCTGTTCGAGTCCGGCGCGGAGTATTTCAAATAATCACACAAGCCACTGCATGGCCCCAGACCCCCTGATTTTCAGCGGGTCCGGGGCCGGTTTCATCTCGTGAAAACTTTTTAAAAAACTTTTGAATTTCCTATTGACAATCTGCCTGTTCTCAGGTATACTAATGCCTGTCCTCCGCGAGAGGGCGACAAAAAATTCGGCGGCATAGCTCAGTTGGCTAGAGCACTCGGTTCATACCCGGGGTGTCACTGGTTCAAGTCCAGTTGCCGCTACCATTTAAGAATTACGGAGTCATCCGTTTCCATATAGCAAAACGGCCCGGTGGTCAAGCGGTTAAGACTCCGCCCTTTCACGGCGGCAACACGGGTTCGATTCCCGTCCGGGTCACCACTTCCCCATCGCCGTTTTCTCCAATATGGAGGCATAGCTCAGCCGGTAGAGCGTCCGCCTCACACGCGGAAGGTCACAGATTCGAGTTCTGTTGTCTCCACCATCTAAGAACACCACACAGAACTGTGTGGTGTTCTTGCTTTTTAGGCGGATGCGCCAGCTTCTCTGCGACCACCCGGATCGGTATCAGTTCTTCCAGTTCTCTATTTTGCAGCTTCTCCCCAAAACTGCCACCGATGAGGAAGTTATCCACACGGAAAGCCTGTGGAAGAAAAAGCTACTGTCCATCCCCTTCGGCATGAACGACAACTGAATCGTTTTGGTTCTACGTCAATAGTTGGGGTAGAGAAAAAGGAAATCGTCTCAAGCGGTGCCGGGAGTACTCTCGGCACTGCTTTTATGTGTGGCAAAACAGGATACGTCTTCTGAAATTATGGAAATTACGCATGCCGAAGCATACACGTTTCAGGACTTTCGTTTTGTTGTTGCAGCCTTCGATGAAGCCGTTTGACCA
Organism: Flintibacter sp. SJQ-8; assembly: GCF_054108085.1. Classification (NCBI taxonomy): domain Bacteria; kingdom Bacillati; phylum Bacillota; class Clostridia; order Eubacteriales; genus Flintibacter; species Flintibacter sp. SJQ-8. The sequence goes on along the minus strand of NZ_JBPJWR010000017.1, from coordinate 43,029 downwards.
GGGTACATCCATAGAGTTCAAAATCTCGCGGAACCAGTTGCGATATGCTTTGATACAATCAGAAAATTCTGGTAGGCCCATTGTCTCAGCAGACCGCAGCCAATCGATCAGTTTCGGTTTTCCTGCCGCAGATGATTTGGCGCGTATCACGTCAAGAAACTCATTTTTTAGTCGATATGCGTCCGCAAGTCTGGGCGCGATCTCAAACATAAGAGCCAGCCGCTCCATTTCTTCGTTCGAGAGTTTTGCCATTGGTTTCATCAGAAGACATCTGGATCTCTTGAAGTATTTTCGGAATCTGGCGGAGGGTTTCTTCTGCTCCTTCTTTCTGACACGTTCCATCGCCCAATAGACCTGGCGGATCACATGATACCTGTCCGCGACAATGGCAGCGCCGGGAAAACAGGTTTTGGATACCGCTCGAAAATGAGGACTCATGTCACAGACAAAGTATTTTACACCGGTTTTGGATGGGAATTGTGAGAAATATTTGATAAGATCGTTCTCAAAGCGATTTGGTAAAATATCGACCACTTTGTGCTTTTCAGCATCCACGATAATGCTGTTGTACTTTTCTCCCCCGGAGTTGCCCTTGAATTCGTCGATGGAGAGCACTTCCGGCAATTGGGTCGGCTTAAAGGCGACGTATTTGAAATATCGCGCTGCGGTCGCCCCAGAGACGTTGTAGCGTGCGCCAATTTCTGAAGCGGGTACCAATTCATGAAACGCACCGATGATCGCAGCGACCAGCCGGCTGGTGACTCGGTGGTATCTTGGGAGAAAGAAATTTTTCTCAAAGAAGCGCTTGCCGCACATGCAGCGATAACGCCGCTTACGCAGGTGCAGCAGCGTTTTTCTGCCAAAGGGAACATCCTTGACCGTCTGCATTCGGTAGTCGTGTACACGGTCAGTGAGCGCGCCGCAGGCTGGGCACGGGTGCTTTGTTCTGGGTAATTCGAGGAAAATGTGTACCTCTCCAGAAATGTTTTCAACATTTGTAATAATCGCGTCTTCCAAGTTCAGCAGTTTTGCGGTATAATCTTTGTTGAGCATAGAGATCTTTCCTTTGTTGTGATTGGTGGTACTTTTATGATAAGGGATTTTTCCTCTATGCTCAACTTTTTTCATAATTAAGGGGTCAGGTTCTTCACCTGACCCCAACATTTATTATAGAACCATCGTTTTTTATAAGAAACCGCCGCCCCGCTCCCGTTCTGTTTGACGGGACGAGGCGGCAGTTTTTACTTTATTTCACTTTTCTTGCAAGCTCACAGGAACCACTCCGCCTGGGTGGGGCGGGTGTAATTCTGCTCCAGCATGGCCACGTGGGACAGGAAGGCGGGGTCATCCAGATACTTGGCCCCGGTGGGACAGATCTTAATGCAGGCGTGGCACTTGATGCAGATGCCGGCGCAGGTGTCCGGGGCATTGGCGGGGATAGAGCCCACGGGGCACACAGTGGCGCACAGGCCGCACTTGCTGCACTTGTCCGGGTCGGTCTTGGGGGTGGCCTTTAAGAACTTGGCGGGTTTTCCGTCGGTTCCCAGGGGGGTGTAGTAGGGGCCCACCGGGTCCTCACCCTTCACGGCGATGGGTGTGGGAATGTCCGCCAGCCGGGCCACTTTTTCCCCGATCTTGCGCCCGAACCCGGCCAGCTCCGCCAGGTCGTCCGCATTGGGACGGCCGGGGGCCAGCTTGTCGCTGAACACGTGCTCGGTGGGGACGCCCGCTCCGGCCACGGTGTGGAAGCCGTGGGCCTCCAGCTCGTTGCGCAGCTCCATCAGGGCGTTGTCATAGCTCCGGTTGCCGAACACCGCCACGGGGACGGCCAGAGCCCCGTTGCCCTGAAAACCGCTCTGCACAAAGGGCAGCAGCTTGTTGGGGATGCGTCCGGCATAGGTGGGTGTGCCGAAGATCACCAGGTCGCCGGGGCCATAGCTCCGGGTCTCCTGTCGAGCCTGGGGCAGGGTAAAATCGTCATAGGCCACGGGGACACCCAGCGCTGTCCCCACAGCGTCGGCCACGGTACAGATCACCTTTTTGGCATTGCCCGTGGGACTGAAAAACACGGCGTGTACTTTAGAGATCTCCATTGTTCTCGCTCCTCCATCTTCCTACGGATGAATTTCTGTGCAAGGCAAGTCAGCACAATAAAATAATTTTACAACCGCCACAAAAGAAAGTCAATTCCAAAGGAGCATTTTCGCCGCTTCCAACAACTTTCGGGCAAAAAGCACCGCTCCCGGCCCGTGCTCAGGTCGGGAGCGGCGCTGTGTTCTGTACCCTTATTTGTTCTTTTACTTGTTCTTGAATCCGGGCAGCTTCTCCTTTTTCAGGAAGGCGGCCATGGCGTCCTTCTGGTCCTCGGTGGCAAAGCACAGACCAAAGGCCTCGCTCTCATAGGCCACGCCGGTGGCCATGTCGGTCTGGAGACCACGGCGCACGGCGGCCTTAGACTGGCGGACGGCCACCTGGGCGTTGGCGGCGATGGCATCGGCCAGCTCCAGCGCCCGGTCCAGCATCTCCTCGGCGGGATAGACGTGGCTCACCAGGCCGATCTCCAGGGCCCGCTGGGCGTTGATGTTCTGGGCGGTGAGGATCAGCTCCATGGCGTTGGCAGAGCCCACCAGGCGGGGCAGACGCTGGGTGCCGCCAAAGCCGGGGGTGATGCCCAGGCCCACCTCGGGCTGGCCGAACTTGGCCTTCTCGCTGGCCACACGGATGTCACAGGCCATGGACAGCTCGCAGCCGCCGCCCAGGGCAAAGCCGTTCACCGCAGCGATGGTGGGCTTGGTCAGATTCTCCAGCTTCAAAAACACCCGGTTGCCCAGCACGCCGAAGGCCTTGGCCTCCGCCGCCGTCAGGGTGGACATCTGGCCGATGTCGGCCCCGGCCACAAAGGAGCGGCCCGCACCGGTGATCACGGCCACCAGAATGCTGTCGTCCGCCTCCACCTGGTCCAGCACGGCGTCCAGCTCCCGCAGCACCTGGTCGTTCAGGGCGTTCAGGGCTTTGGGCCGGTTCATGGTGATAAGGCCCACAGGCCCCCGGTGTTCTAACGTTACAAAAGACATATCAAATAACCTCCTGCATTCTCATTCGTTTCATCATTCCATCCAAAAACAGCGGGTCTGCCGGGAAAGCCGCAGCCCCATTCTGCAGGACCATTATATCCTATCCCGCCGCCCAGGGCAAGGGAAAAACCAGAGCCGAGGAAAAAGCATACCCCTCCCCCGCCCGGCATATGTTGACCGGGAGAGGAGGGGAAGCCATGGGCAAGGAGACCACGTCCGCCGGACAGGGGGCGGTGCTGCTGACGGTGCTGGGCGCGGCGTCCCAGCTGCTGGGCTTTGGCTATCGGGTGGCCCTGGCCCGTATGGTGGGGGCCCAGGTCATGGGGCTGTATCAGCTGCTCATGCCCGTTTACGCCGTGCTGCTGTCCCTCACGGCCATCGGCCTGACGGCGGCGGTGTCCAACCTGACGGCCCAGTATCTGGCCCGGGGAAACGCCCGTGGGGCGGACCAGGCCCTGGGGACCTGCCTGAAGCTGTTTGCCCTGATGCTGCTCCCCGTGGGCGGGTGGCTGATCTTCGCCTCGGACTTCGTGTCGGTGTCCCTGCTGGGGGACGCCCGCACCCAGCTGGGGCTTATTTTGCTGGTGCCCTGCGTGGCCCTCACGGGGGTAGAAAATTTTCACAAGCATTGGTTCTATGGGGCGGGCCTGGTGCGCCCTCCCGCCGTCACCGAGCTGTGTGAGCAGCTGGTGCGGGCTGCGGCGGTGCTGGGTCTGCTGTGGCTATTCCTGCCCCAATACCCGGAGCGGGCGGTGGGCCTGGTGGTGGCGGGGATGGTCCTGTGCGAGGTGTTCTCCGCCGTCACGCTGGCGGTGCTCTACCGCCGTCGCCGCCGGGGCGTTCTGTCCGGGCCCGGAGAGCCGGGGGCCGTCCGCCGCCGACGCATCGCCGCCATCGCCCTGCCCGTGGGCCTGAACGCCCTGCTGGGCAATCTGCTGGGGGCGGCCAACGCCGCTCTCATCCCCCAAAAGCTGGTGGAGGGGGGCATGGCCCGGGAGGATGCCATCGCCCAGCTTGGGGTGGTGTGCGGCATGACGCTGCCCATGCTGGCCCTGCCCACGGTGTTTCTGGGGGCGCTGAATCTGGTGCTGCTGCCCCGGCTGGCCCGGGCCAGGGCCCTGGACCGGTGGGACCGGGTCCGTCAGCTGGCCCAGCGGGCCCTGTCCGTGGTGGGGGTGCTGGCCCTGCCCGCTATGGCCTGGATGGCGGTGGTGGGGCCAACTCTGGGGCGGCTGCTCTTTGGCCGCCCGGTGGACGGCTATCTGCTGCCCCTGGCCGTCGTTATGGCTCTGAGCTGTTTCTGCTCGGTCCTGGGGGCCATTTTAAACGGGGTGGGCCGCCAGGGGACGGTGGCCTCCGTCTCCCTGCTGGGGGGCGGGGTGCAGCTGGCCCTGACGCTGGTGCTGGTCCCCCTGCCCGGGGTGGGTATGGGGGGCTATGTGGTCGGGGCCCTGGTCTCCGCTGGGCTGGAGGCCCTGCTGTGCCTGGTCCTCACCCTGCGGCACACCGGCCTGGCCCTGCGGCCCCTCCCTTGGCTCATCGCCCCCGGCCTGGCCGCCCTGTTATCAGCCCTGACCATGGCCCTGCTCCAGCGCAGATTACTGGCCTGCGGCCTGGGGGCCCTGCCCAGCGCCGGGGCCTGTCTGGTCTTCGGAGTGGTGCTCTATCTGGCCGCCCTCAGTGCCCAGGGGGTGGAGCTCCGGCGCATCTTCCGGCTGCGGGGATAGGCGTCAGTCCGCCTGCTCCTCCTCGGGCGCCTGGCCGTCAGCTTCTTCCCGCTCCGAATCGGGACGCACCCCGGGGTGGGCGTCTCCCCAGCCGGGGATGGGGTGGAACTCCGGCTCCGGGTCTACGGCCAGCTTGGTGCCCACGCAGCGGTTGATGGGCACGCCCTGGTCGTGGAACTTGGCCTCGTAGTCGGTCATCACGCCGCAGATGCCCTGGCTGTGCAGGTCCCGGGTGACCTCTGACAGGTCATAGCCCGCCTTGGGGAACTGGAACAGGGAGAACTCGAACAGGTCCCGGTTGTCCGTCTTAAAGCACAGCTTGCCGCCGGTCTTCAGAATGCCCCGGTACAGCACCAGGAAGTTCTCGTGGGTCAGGCGGCGCTTGGCGTGGCGGTTGGAGGGCCAGGGGTCGCAGAAATTGATGTACATCTGGTCCACCTCGTCGGGGGCGAAGTAGTCCCGCAGGCGGGCGGCGTCCCCGTCGATGAAGAACACGTTGGTCAGACCCTTGTCCATGCAGCGCTCCATGGCCACGATCATGGCGTCGGGGACCCGCTCCAGAGCGATGTAGAGGGTATCCGGGTGCTGCTGGGCGGTCTCGGCGGTAAAGCGGCCCTTGCCGCAGCCCAGCTCCAGCCGCAGGTCGGCGGCATCAGGCTTCAGATCCCGCCAGTGTCCCCGATAGGCGGCGGGGTCATCGATCAAAAACCGGCCGCACCGCTCCATCCGGGGGCTCAGGTTGGGCTTTTTTCTCATTCTCATGGAATTCACCTCGTCATTTTCTTGGATTTTTATCTTATCACAGATACGTAAGACTTGCAATTATTTCAAAAGTATACTATACTAAAAAAGCCTATATCGCCTGTCCACAATTCGGACAGACGGTGTGGAAAATATCCGGGTATAGCGGAGTTGGTACCGCGCCTGCTTTGGGAGTGCCGTGGCGGTATCCGGGGTTGGGCAAGGTAAAACGCCGCAAAGCCTTGTGACGCCTGTGTTTGCGGGATTTCCCCCGGCTGCCGAAAACGGCACAAAAGCGGCTTTGACCACAGGAATGACCACAGACAGAAAAATCTTTATTTTTACCCCTCGCCGTGGTATCATGGCAGAAAAGTGAATATCCGGGTATAGCGAAGTTGGTATCGCGCCTGGTTTGGGACCAGGAGACCGTGCGTTCGAGCCGCACTACTCGGACCAAAATTCCTCTGAAATCGTTGATTTCAGAGGGATTTTTCTTATTCTCTGTCTATTGCGGCGCAGGCGGTGATGCAATGCGTAAATATCTAAAACAGTTGCTTTTCACACACTAAAGTATACTTTCACGCCATTAGATTATGTTAATGTGCAAATATCTGCTCCTTCGTTGATAAAATGTATTGTTCTGCGTTTTTCATCATGATTGTCGAAAAATATAAATTAAGCATTGACATTTGGAATGCTATATGATAGATTATACTTAGAAAGGAGCGAAAGAGATGGAAAATCTCATTTTGAAGTCGATCTCTGTTGAGAACTTCGCTTCATTTGCTGAACCGATTATCTTCACAACAGAATCGGATTTCAGTAAAAAAGAGCACCTTGACAACACATTCGCCTGCGGAGGCAGTCGATTTAATAAGGTTTCATTCCTGTATGGAGCCAACGGATCAGGCAAAACATTTTTCTGTAAAATCCTCCGGGAGATTCAGCGCCTTCTTCTCGTTTCTCCGTTAGCTGCGACTGATGCTGCACAGTTGCTTTCCATTCCTCAACTAAAAGAAATGGACACTCCTGTGAAAACTTTTGCATTTGATACCAGCTTTCAAGAAAAACCGACAAAATTTGCAATCGAGCTTATCATAGACGGTACAACCTATCGGTATGCTTTCTCTGTCAAAGGAAAAGAGGTCGTTTACGAACTTCTCACAAAAAAACATCGAAGGACAGAAAAGTTGCTTGAACGCACCTCGTCTTCTTTTAAGGACATTACACTTCGTTCAGATTTAAAAGGATTTGATGCCGCAAAACATACCGTTAAGGCAGAAGCGCTATGTCTTCCGGTTGCCGGGATGTTAAACACCCCACTTGCATCTAAGATTGTTGCTGCGATAAGCGGAATCAATGTTGTCAATATGGCGGCTGGCAGGTTGGATCCTGTTAATCCCAAGGAGACCTTTTCGGAAGAACGGCTCAGAAAGTACATCAGCATAATAAAAAAAGCCGATCCGACCCTTCGAGATATTAAAGTTTCTTTTGAAGAAGAGGAGGTTGCCCGCCAAAGGGTTTCTTCGGACGATTTCGAAAACCGAGAACTTATTGCCAAGAGGACAAAGGTCGGCGTAGATTCACGGCACGCAGTGTATGAAAACGGCGAAGAGACAACCAGCGCACCACTTTCTTTTTTTGTAGATGAATCTTTAGGAACTGTAAAACTTTTTACAGCGTTGCCCTATCTCTTTGATGTTTTGGAGAAGGGTGGTATCCTTATCATTGATGAACTTGAAAACGGTCTTCACCTCTCGTTAGCTAAAGAGATTATCGAACTGTTCACCAGCGAAGTCAGCAACCCGCATCATGCACAACTAATCTGCACTTCACATCAGCCACTTTTGGTTGATGGCAACTATCGTCGAGATCAAGTGTGGATAACTGCAAAAGATAGTTGCGGGAAAAGCGTTTTACATAGGATGAGTGATCTTAAAACTTCTCGGGCAAAAGTTAATCTGGCTAATCGCATACTGGAAGGCGCCTTCGGGTGCAATCCAGACCTGTTCTTTGACAACAACACATAAAAGAGAAAAGAAAAAGACACCGAGCGGCAACTCGGTGTCCTGCGGGACGACAGAAGCACGGAACATGGTACTTTGTCATAATGCGTTATTATTTTACCATGTTTGGTTTCCGATTGCAATACGAAATCTGTGTCTGGAAAGGTAAAAAAACGCAGTCTTTTCCCAATAGTGTGATTATATAGATGAAATTCACTTTTTGGGAGGTCATAAAATGACTATCAAGTATAAGTATTACATTTGCCGCTGTGGCAAGCGCATTATCCCTATTACGAATCCATCCAAGTGTCCTCATTGTGGACGCGTGACCCGTTTGAAATGAGGTGAGCGGCTATGGGTAAAAATCAACATGTGACACCTCATCCCAATGGCGGTTGGCAGGTAAAAGGCGAGGGTAATACCCGTGCTACCGTGCGTACCACAACGCAAAAAGATGCGATTGATATCGCACGCGAAATTTCGCGTAACCAAGGTTCTGAACTGGTCATTCATCGACCTGACGGACGGATTAGAGATAAGGATTCTCACGGAAAGGATTCCTTCCCTCCAAGAGGATAACACCAGGGGGTATGTCCGCAGGGCATACCCCTTTTCCATCGATATTATGAGAAACTGGAGGCACCTATGTCAATCGAACAATACCAAAGAACTGTGAATGCACTTGATAAAGATATTGCGGATTTAGAAAAAAAGAAAGCTGCTCTGGATAAGAAAGCTGCTGAGGAGCAAAGAAAAGCCGCGAACATTACTATTAATAAAAATGCATCTACTGCAACAGTAAGAAGTAAATTGCAGCAACGAGACAATTACCTGGCCGCAGCAAATAAGGCCTCTGGCGAGAGCGCAACCTTAGCTAATAAGATTGCAGATAAACGAAAAAAGCGCAACGATGCCGCAGTCCATCTGCAAAAAGAAGAAGCTAAAGCTCGGAAAAAGCAGGATATGGCAGCTAAACAGATGCAACAGTCCTACGAACGAAGGATTGAAGAACTACAGGCGCTCTCAGTGCCCTCTGTCATGCCAGCAAGTAGAATGGAGGAAAGCACTTTGCCAGAGTATGATGTGTTTGTTTCCCACGCATGGGAAGATAAAGAGGAATTCGTTGATGAGTTTGTAGACGAGCTTCGCAAGTTAGGAGTCAAGGTATGGTATGATACCAGCGAAATCAAATGGGGAGATTCGATGAGAGCCAGAATTGATGACGGCCTCAAGAAGTCCAGATTTGGTGTCGCTGTTCTTTCACCTGACTACATCAAAGACGGTAAGTACTGGACGAAAGCTGAACTGGACGGGCTTTTTCAGCTGGAAAGCATCAATGGAAAAATGCTTTTACCCGTGTGGCACAACTTAACTAAGAAGGATGTTATGGCGTATAGTCCTATTATCGGGAGCAAGTTAGCAATGACCACTGCAACGATGACCGCAGCCGAAATCGCTGCAGAGCTATTGCCACTGCTGCCGCAGTCAGAAGCAGGCCAGTAACCATTGTTTTCAAGAGTGTCAGCATTAATAAGCCACTGGTATCGGTATGCACAATTGGCACCGATACCAGCGCTTTTTTATTTACTTTTCTGTGCCTTCTGCCATTTTCTTCTGGACTTTCTTCCTCTCCGGAATCTGAGGCGGAAGTGCCCCTTCCGCTTTCAGTCGCTGCGCCTCCGCAATCTCCGCTTTCATCTCCACGATCAACACCTTCAGCTTTTCCTCGCACTCCTCGCGGGTGCGGGCGTAGATGTTGCGGGAATGCTGTGTCCCGTCCGGCCATATGGGAGAATAGCGTCCCTCAAACAGGTGGTCATTGAGTTCGCTGACGCAGCCGGTGCCCGGTTTCCTTTTCTTCCCCACATAGGGCTGGAAGTCCACGATGCCTTTCTGCTCCGGCTCCGTTTCTTCCTGCGGTTCTGCCTTGCCGATGCTCCGGTCAATGCTGGCGGCAGCAGCGCGCTGCATATCGCCGGTGATGTGGGTGTAGATGTCCAGCGTTGTCACCGCCGACACATGGCCCAGCATGGCGGAGAGCGTCTTCACATCCATACCATTCTCCAGCGCCAGCGTCGCGAATGTATGCCCTTACGGTATAATTACGACAAACCGGAAAAGCCCCGTATATCAAGGGTTTTCGGTTATCTGGCAAGGTTTTTCATCCTTTTCCAAACCGAAAAATCGAGCCGCGAAGTAGTTATTTCGTAGGGGGTGTTATAGTAACGACAAAAATAAAATACCGTTTGGGCGGGCTGTCGGCCCGTCCAAAAAATCAGGACATTTCCTCTGCAAAGAAGAAATGTCCTTTTTTTGTACCCAAAATCAGATGCCGACAGGAGGAACACAATGCCTGAAAAAACAGTGCAGAAGGAACCGGGCAAAAAGCCCGCGTCATCCAAAAAGCCGAAACCGCAGCAGGAAGTAGTTGTTCAGATTTCGCTCTCTGAGCTGCATCCGTTCCCGGATCACCCCTTTCAGGTGCGAGAGGATGCGTCCATGCAGGAAACCGCCGAAAGCGTCAAGGAATACGGCGTCCTCGTCCCCGCGCTGGCACGGCCACGGGAGGACGGCGGTTATGAGCTGATCGCAGGCCACCGACGCAAACACGCCTGCGAGCTGGCAGGACTGGCCACCATGCCGGTTATTGTCCGTGACATTGACCGGGACGCTGCCACCATCATCGTGGTGGACAGCAACCTTCAGCGGGAGAACATTCTCCCCTCCGAACGCGCCAAAGCCTACAAGATGAAGATGGAGGCCATCAAGCGGCAGGGCGCACGGACGGATCTGACTTCGCCGAAAATTTCGGCGAAGTTCCGCAGCGATGATGAAGTTGGTCAGGATGCCGGTGTGAGCGGCGATACCATCCGCAACTACATCGCCCTGACGCAGTTAGTCCCGGAGCTTCAGCAGATGGTGGACGAAAAGAAAATCGCCCTCAGTCCGGCGTATCAGATCGCGGCACTGACACCCAAGGAGCAGGGCTTGCTTCTGGAAACTATCGACAGTGAACAGGCCACCCCCTCACTCTCTCAGGCGCAGCGGATGAAAAAGCTCAGTCAAAGCGGTGAGCTGAATGAGGACACCATGCTCTCCATTATGATGGAGCAGAAGAAACCGGAGAAGAACGACATCACCCTTTCCGGTGAAAAGCTGCGGAAATACTTTCCGCGTTCCTATACCCCGTTCCAGATTGAGAACACCATTTTCAAATTACTGGACGCATGGCAGAAAAAGCGCCAGCGCGACCAGAGCCGTTGAGCGGACAAGCAGTTTGTTTGTCCGCTATTTTCATGCCAAAAGGAGGACGCCATGTATATTAACACATTCAAATATACCCCCAAAGATGTGAGCTGCCAGCTCTGTACCGAGTATGTGAAAAAGCTGGGCTGTACCGCCCTGCGCTGCCCGTGGCTGGCCGAGCGCATCGAGGCCGGTGTGGTCGGCTACCGCGAGGCAGTCTTAGAGACATTTCCCCATGAACGCCGCCTGTTCCAGCGCCTGAACCTGCTGATCAAGCACTATCCCGGAAGCCTTTGGCGCAACGAGCAGCATGAGCGCCGAATGCAGTATCAATGTGCCGTGCAGGGCTACCGCCGCCGCAGAGATACCAACGCCTATTATGCGGCCATGTACCTGCTGACCTCTAATGACGACATTTACCGCCGCACGGCAAATTGCTTCTGCAAGGACGGGATTGAGTTCGGCTATGCGGTGTTGAAAAACACCTCGCCGCACAACTACGCACTGTTCATGGCAGCGCGCGACCTCTGCGACAAGACGGAGGCCGTCACGATGGCGGACTTGGCGGAACCGGAGGTCATTGACCCGGAGGCGCTGCGCCTGATCGTCAATGCCACCCTGATTGCCCGCTATGGGCTTGCCGCCTTTCAGATCAGAGCGCGAGGTGCCGAATATGAACGCTGATGATTTTGTCGGCGGTCACAGCATCCTTGCGCTGGAGCGCTTTATGGACGAAACCCGCCACATGATTATTTTTGATGTCCTGTCGTGGAAATCCCCAGTGGGTGAAAAGGGCGAACGGCTGCGGCTGTTCCTCTCCGACGTGGGATATGCCAAGGCGCAGGCATCCGAGAAACGCGGAGAAATCAAAATTCGCAAACACGCCGCCGTCATTGAGGGGCATATCCTTCCTGACCGGAAAAAGCGGCGTCACTAAAGTGATTGGAGGAATTACTATGAGCAGAGTAACAGAGCTGGAAAAAGCGCTGACCACGCTGTTCCGCAAGGGTACGGAGGTCGGCTACACGGAAACGGAGATCGACGAGTTTCTGGAAAACATTGACTATCACGCCCTGCTGCAAGCCGTTTGGAACAAGGCTGAAACGGTCTATGCCTACCGCGCAGACGGCAAAAATGCGCTGAGCTTGGACTATCGCAGCTCGGAGCTGTTCAAGCAGCGAGCGACGCTTCTCTATGAGGACGTAAGCGACAGCTATATCGGCGCGGTGTTTGCTGCCCGGTCGATGGAGCTGTGGCTGCTGGAGGATATGGGCTTTGCCGTCGTTGCCAAATTCAGCGTGAACGCCGGAGAAGGCGAATACGTCACCGAGTATCGCGTCTACAAGGGCAGCGATTGGGCGGACAGCGAGATTTCTCTGGATTTGGAGGACTTGGTGGCTGAGCTTGCCGCCCTGTGCGATCCCTACTACGAACACGAGCAGCCCATCTATGAGCTGTGATGTGGGAAAGGAGTGAAAACGGAGCGGCTTCCCCATGCAGGGAACCATTCAAAACACAAACGGCAAGCAGTTTCACGCCGTCAGTCTGTCCGGGGGTAAGGACAGTACCGCCATGCTGCTTTTGATGATCGAGCGCGGTATGCCCATCGACATGGTGCTGTCAGCGGACACCGGCATGGAGTTCCCGGAAATGTACGAACACCTTGCCAAACTGGACGAGCATCTTTTCCGGGAGCGCGGCATCCATATTACCACGCTGCGGCATCCCAAGGGCTTTGAATACCTGATGTTCGACGAACCCAAGCAGAAGCCCCGCAGTCTGGAAAACCGTGCAAAGCTGGGCATCCCGCCCTACGGCAACGGCTGGCCGGGAATCCGCGTCCGCTGGTGTACCGGGCAGCTCAAAACGCACCTCATCACCAAGGAGGTCAACCGGCTCAAAGGCGAGCTGGGCGCGATCCACTATGTCGGTATCGCCGCCGATGAAGCGTGGCGCTGCAAGGATGAGCGGTATCCCCTCGTGGAATGGGGCATCACGGAGGCGCAGGCGCTCCAAGCCTGTTACGACCGTGGCTTTGACTTCGGCGGGCTGTATGAGATTTACCACCGTGCGTCCTGCTGGTGCTGCCCGTTCCAGCGTATCGACGAGCTGCGGAAGCTGCGAAAACATCACCCGGAGCTGTGGGAAAAGCTGCTGGAGCTGGATCGCCGTGCGCTGGCGCAGTTCGGCACCGGCCCGCTGGGACAGTTCAAGCAGAACTGGAGCGTAAAGCGGCTGGATACGCGGTTTGCCGAGGAGGACGGCCAAACAGGTTGACTGCCCTGCGGAAAGGATTGAAGCAATATGGCTGTATTTCGCGTTGAACGGACGCGGGATTACACGGTGATGTGCAACCATCACCTGAAAGACAGCAATCTTTCCCTGAAAGCCAAGGGGCTGCTCTCCATGATGCTCTCCCTCCCCGACGAGTGGAACTACACCACGCGGGGGCTGGCTGCGATCTGCAAGGAGGGCGTGGACGCCATCGGGAAAACGCTCAAGGAGCTGGAGCTGGCGGGCTACATCATCCGCCGTCAGCTTCGCGGCAAGGATGGGCGCATTTCCGACACGGAGTACACCATCTTCGAGAAGCCCCGAAAGCCCGCTCCACCGGATACGACTTTACCAGATACGGAAAACCCGTATCTGGATAACCCGGATACGGAGGCACCGGATACGGATAATCCCGCGCAATTAAATACTAAGAAATCTAATACTCAAAAATCAAATACTGATCTATCAAGCACTCATTCATTCTTTCTGCCTGCGGCGGACGGAATGACGGACGGGCTTGAGAAAAAAGCGGAGATCAGAGAGCAAATCGAATACGACATTCTCTGTCAGCAGTATGACCGGATGCAGCTTGATGAGCTGGTGGAGATCATGCTGGAGGTGGCTATGAACCGCAGCCCCACAGTCAAGATCGGGCGGGATGCGGAGTATCCCACCGGCTTCGTGCAACAGCGCTTTGAAAAGATCACCTCCATGCACATCGAAAAGGTCATGGACGGTATCCGCGAGAACACCACTCGCGTTTGGAATACGAAAGCCTATCTTATGGCGGCGCTGTTCAATTCCGTTTCCACCATCGACAACCACTATGCCATGCTGGTCAATCACGATTTTCACGGCGGCCCCTAAAGGCCGTCATTTTTCATGCCCGATTCCGGGAGAAAGGATTTGATACCGATGAAACGCCCCCTTGCCTACATCACCGCTCCGTGGAGCGAGAACGAGTTTGAGAACACTGAAAATGCCGCCAAGTATTGCAGGGCGGTCTATGACGCGGGCTTTTCGCCCGTCTGCCCCACGCTGTTTCTGCCGCTGTTCCTACGCGATGAGATTCCGCAGGAGCACAAGGACTGCATCGACATGGCGCGGGAGTATCTGCGCCGCGCTCGTGTACTGGTGGTTTGCGGCGGCACCGTGAATGAAAGCGTGAAAAACGACATCGCCGTGGCCGAGCGCCTGCGGATCACCGCCACCACGCTGGACGGCATCCTGACCGTCAAGGGACAGGGGCGCAGAAATGAATGAGCATCTTCTGCACCGGCTGGTGGTACCGCCTTAGTGTCCCGGCGTTCTCCCTGCAAATCGGAGGAAAGGAGCGTGATAAGTCATGCAGGAAGAAGTTGAACAGAGAATCGTATCCTTGATGATCTCCTGCGGAAAGCTGGGTGAACAGGAATTTCGCAAAGCCATTGCCAAGCTGCTGGAGCAACTGAAAAACGACCGCCAGAAGCATCAGTACAGCAAGGCCAATCCCCACGGAAAAATGACCGTCAAGCAGCTTGCCGCCAAGGATAAGGGGTTGCAGAGCATTGAAGTCACCGATCAGAATATCGGCTCATTCAACCGGATCGCCCGGAAGTATGGCATTGACTTCGCTCCATTCAAGGTCAAGGGCGAAAAGCGGTACATGGTGTTCTTCAAAGCGCCGGACGCCGACGCCATGACCGCCGCGTTCAAGGAATACACTGCCAAACAGGTCAGGAAGGCGGAACGCCCCTCGGTGCTGGAAAAGCTGCAACACTTCAAGTCGCTCATTCAGGCGGCTGTGGTGGACAGGACAAAGCGGAAGGAGCTGGAACGATGAAGCAAGTCAACGTCAAAAAGCTCATCCTTCCCAATATTCCGTATGTGTTCATCGCGCTGCTGGCCACCAAGGTCAGCGAGGCGGTGCGGCTGGCTCCCGGTTCGGACGCTTCCGCGAAGCTCCTGAACATTATGACCGGTCTGAACACAGCGTTTCACTCCCTTGTCCCCAGCTTTCATCCCATTGACCTGTGCGTGGGCGTTGCCGCCGACATCGCTATTCGGCTGGCGGTCTATATCAAGGGCAAAAATGCCAAGAAATTCCGCAAAAATCTTGAGTACGGCAGCGCCCGTTGGAGTGCATAATTTTAAGTGTAAATGACACATACATGGACGCACAGGAGGTTATGCACATGACTGATTATAGCAAAATTACAGCCCTTTACTCCCGCCTTTCCGTAGGCGACGAGGACAGGGACGGCGGCGAGAGCAACAGCATACAGAACCAAAAAATATTTTTGGAGAACTATGCCAGAGGGCAGCACCTAACCAATATCCGGCACTACATCGACGATGACGAAAGCGGCAGGTTTTTTGACCGCTCCTCCTACTCCCGCATGATGGACGATGTGGAAAACGGGAAAATCGGTGTCTGCATTATGAAAGACCTTACCCGCTGGGGGCGTGATTATCTCCAAGTCGGCAACGCGATGGAGATATTCAGACGGAACAATGTGCGTTTTATCGCGGTCAACAACGGCATTGACAGCGAGAAGCCCGACACATTGGAGTTTGCGCCCTTTATCAATATCATGTCGGAGTGGTACGCAAAGGACATCAGCAAGAAAGTGAAAACAGGCATTAAGACCAAAGGCATGAGTGGAAAGCCGATTGTCACCGAAGCCCCTTACGGCTATGTCAAAGACCCGGACAACAAGGATTTTTGGATAATCGACGAGGAAGCCGCCGAGGTTGTCCGTTTGATTTTCCGTCTGTTTATCGGTGGGAAAAACCGCAACCAAATCGCCGTGCATCTGAAAAACGAGCAAATCCCTACCCCCACTTTCTACA
The DNA here is from genome assembly GCF_054108085.1 of Flintibacter sp. SJQ-8. NCBI lineage: Bacteria > Bacillati > Bacillota > Clostridia > Eubacteriales > Flintibacter > Flintibacter sp. SJQ-8. Next base: position 27,129 of record NZ_JBPJWR010000017.1, on the reverse strand, counting down.
TGAAAGACCGCGGGCGGGGAACCTGTAAAAATAAGACGCTCAACGAGGATAACCGCTGCAAGTGGAACAAAGCCACCTTGACCAATATCCTCACACGGCAGGAGTATTGCGGCGATGTGGTCAACTTCAAGACTACAAAGCATTTCCGGGATAAGCATAACCACTATGTAGACCGGAGCCAGTGGCACATCACAGAAAATGTGCATGAGCCGATTATCAGCCGCAGCGATTTTGAAACCGTACAGCGGATTTTGGAAAACGCACCCGTCAAACGCCCCAACGGGGACGGGGAAATCCACCCTCTGTCCGGCTTGCTTTTCTGTAAAGACTGCGGCGCAAAAATGCACATTCGTATAGATTATCGGAATGGTGGCAAGCGTCATGTTGCCTATTGCAGCGAGTACCACAAGGGAAAAGCCAAGAACCCCAAATGCCACTCCCCGCACATCATGGACGCGGACTTGCTCATGCAGACCGTCGCGGAAGTGCTGAAGAAAATCGAGGACTATTCTATCAGCAATCGGGCGGAGTTTGAAGCCTTAGTGAAAAAGAACCTTGTCATGCAGCAGACCGACCAGACCAAAAAGCAGCAGAAGCGTATTCCGCAAATCACGACGCGCCTTGAACAGATTGACAAGGTGCTGAATAAGCTCTATGAGGACAACGCCCTCGGCACGATCCCGCAAGACCGTTATGAGCAGATGTCGCAGAAGTATTCGGAAGAATACTATGCGCTGAAAGCGGAGCTTGCCAAGCTACAAGACCAACTATCCGCTTATGAGAACGCGGGAGGACGGGCGCAGAAGTTTTTGAAGCTGACGGAACGCCATGCCGCCTTTACCGACCTTACACCCGCCATTCTCAACGAGTTTATCAGCCGAATTGAAGTGCATGAGCGCGACCAGAAAAGGGCGAGATACGCAATCCAACACATCAGCATATATTTCAATTATATCGGCAAGTTTGAGAATGAAGTGACACAGCTTGCAGAACCGACCGAGCAGGAAATCCAGCAAATGCGGGAGGAAATCGAAGAAGCCAAAAAGGAAAAGAGCCGCGCCTACCACCGGCAGTATTCAAGGGAGTACCGGGCGCGAAACCTTGAAAAGCAGCGAGAGTATGACCGAATGAAAGCGCGGGAATACCGGGCAAGGAGAAAGGCGCAGGCTGCCGCCGCACAGCCCACACAGTAAAACAGAATAACCGTCAACCAAGAGGGATTTTCCGAACTACGGGAAATCCCTCTTTTGCGCCCAAAGAAAGGAGCCGCCTATGGCAGAACAGACCCCCGACAGTATCATCACGACCCGGAGGAACGGGCAGACCATTGTTGCAGAGTTGTTTTTCAATCACAGCAGCACAGAAACCTTCCGCGACAAGCTGCTCAAACTGGCACTTGCCGACAGCTCGCGTTTATCCGCGTCTGACGGTCAAGAGCCGGAAAAAACAGAAATCTTGCGATAACAGCCGCCCTGACGATACACTCCCCGTCCGGGCAGTTTCTATTTGAAAATCCTCATTTTCCCCAAGTCAAGAGCCGAGGAAAACACCCGAAAAATGCCCCTACTGCGTAACAGGGGCGCAGAAAGGAGAGTTTATGAGAACAGGGCTTACGAAGCAGGAAAAGACCACCGATATTTGGTTTGACGAGAAAGACCCCCTTATCCATATCCGCACCCACAACACCGACTTAAAGAAGCGGCTTGCCGCCTACTCCGGACAGTACCCCGACCAGTGCCGCCAGACCGACGCAGACCCCGAAACGGGTTGCATGGAGTTTGAGATTGTAAAGGGGCGTTTCTCTTTCCGTCTGACCGCCCCATACAGTGAGGAACGGAGGAACGCCGCCAGCAAAGCGGCAAAGAAACATTCCGGCAACTTGACACCCCCTATTCAAAAAGATGTGCTATAATTTTTTTGAAAACTTCTCTCTTTCATTTAGTGTTTGCAGCTAAAACCGTAGTATATGAGTGAAGCCGGAAAGGAGGTGGCGCGATGATCGATGATGAAAAAATTATCGAGTTATTTTTTGAGCGTTCCGAACAAGGCATACGGGAGCTGGACATGAAATACGGAAAAATCTGTCACAACCTTTCGTACAACATTGTGAACAGCAGACGGGACGCGGAGGAATGTGTAAACGACGCTTATTTAGGCGCATGGAACGCTATTCCCCCGGTACACCCAAATCCCTTGTTGTCCTACATTGTGAAAATCGTGCGGAACATTTCCCTTAAAACCTATTGGAGAAAGGAAGCGGCAAAACGAAGCGGACACTATACGGTTGCCTTAGAGGAAATCGAGGGCTGCATCGCAGACCAGAAAACCGTGGAAGATGAAATTGAAGCCAGAGAGTTAGCCCGTATCATCGAGGCATTTTTGGATACGCTGACCGTTAAAGAACGCGTTATCTTTATGCGCCGCTACGCGTATGCAGATACCTATGCAGACATAGCAAAGTGCGTAGGAATATCTGAAAAAAATGTATCCGTCCGGCTCACTCTGATCCGTCAGAAGATGAAACAATACTTGATAGAACGGGAGGTTTTTATATGAACGCTAAATTGTTTTCCGAAGCCATGAGCGAAGTCAAAGACGAGTATTATGAGGAAGCCGCAAACTACCACTGCCAAAAACACAGGTGGATAAAGTTCACTTCTTTAGCTGCTTGCGCCGCCATCGTGTTAGCAGTATCATTTGCGACATTGTGGAAACAGTTCCCAGGACAAACTTTGCCACAGCCAGATAATAATCCCCCAATCACTACAAACCCAGATGAACAATCGGACAATACTGAGCAGGTCATAAGTCTTAACATCAATGAAATTGCCGCTCCTGATGCCGTAATTAGCAACATTAATCTTTCCGGAGACGATTTTACCGCAATATCTTATGAAGAACTGCTCACTTATTTTGATGTTTCCCTTCCAATTACAGAAACGCTCCCCTATCTTACACTCCAGAGCAAAGATTTTGGCATCTTCCAGTCAGAAAATCGTGATGCTTATTATGATGGAAATTCTGTTGTGTTCCAAAATTCCGATGGAACGCAGAGCGTCAATATCGTCCTGTCAAAAGTGTTTAAGCACACTTATGATATTTTTGATTTAAGTGATGACGAACTCAAGTTTACAGATATCAATGGTAGGGAGTTGGCTGTTTTCCACTACAAAAATGAAAACGGAGCAGAATGTTATTATGCTGAATTCTTGCAAGATGATGTTGCTTTCATAATCAGTTCGGAAAATATATCTGCGGAGGATTATGCGAAATGCCTGCAAGCATTGGTCAATAAAACACAGCAAAGCAGTAACTCTGTCCACACTATCACAGGTGAAATTATGGCAATCGACCCATACGCAAATCATATAGGAATTCGTTTAGACGAGGATAAGGCCCCGGAATACAGCCGCGGGTACGGGATTGATCTACCAGACGGACAATCTGCTGACGGATATTCGCTTGGTGACCGTGTAGAGGTAACATATACAGGGGAGCCAGCAACAATTCTAACAATATGGGCAGAGCAATTTGTGGATATAACTTTACTTCCATAAAGGCAAAAAATATAACAAGGGGCAGCCGAGAAATCGACTGCCCCTTTTCTATATCCATGAGCAGAAAGGAGCGACCAACCATGACAAAGCCAAGAGAGAAAACCCGCGAGGAGCTGCAAGCCGAGATTGAGGACGGAAAGAAGAAAATCCGGCAGTTTGAGAACCGGGAAAAGATGTTGCGTCAAAAGCTATCCAAAGAGGAACGCAGAACGCGCAGCCACCGCCTTATCGTCCGGGGCGCGGTCTTTGAAAGCATTGTGCCGGAAGCAAAGAACATGACCGACGAGGAAGCCACAGCACTTCTCCGGCTTGCCTTGACGAGTGAACCAGCGCGGAAATATCTGAAAAAACGAGCCGAGGGAGCGACAAGCTGAAAATCCCTTAGGAACTAAGGGCGCACTTATACACCCTTGCGGGCGTGTGCGCTCTGCCGAGGGCTTGTCGGCACAGAGAGAAAGCCGCTTGCTTCCCTCTCTGACCGACATTGGCGGCTTTGCCGCAACAAGGGGCTGCACCCCTTGCGCCGCTTACGCGGCTATCCCTGCACACCCACAAAAACGGTACACCCGCCGTTGGCGCCTGTACCATTTTTGCGGGTTTTATTATCCTATCCGGGAGGTGATACCCATAGCCATTTACCATTGGAACATCGGCATTGTGAGCCGAGGAAAAGGCAAATCAGCCGTTGCCGCAGCCGCCTACCGAAGCGGCGAAAAGCTGACAAACGAGTGGGACGGAATGACCCACGACTACACCCGCAAAGGCGGTGTTGTCCATACAGAAATCATGCTGCCGTCCCACGCCCCGCCCTCTTTCTCTGACCGTTCAACCTTGTGGAACAGCGTGGAGCTTTACGAGAAAGCCGGGAACGCCCAGCTTGCCAGAGAGATTGACGCAGCACTCCCCATTGAGTTATCCAGAGAGGAACAGATCCGGCTTGTCCGGGAATACTGTTCCTCTCAATTTGTTTCCAGAGGAATGTGCGTTGATTATGCCATTCACGACACCGACAGCGGCAACCCCCATTGTCACATCATGCTTACCATGCGCCCCCTTGACGAGCGCGGCACATGGGCAGCGAAATCCAAAAAGGAATATGACCTTGACGAGAACGGCGAGCGTATTCGCTTGCCAAGCGGCAGATACAAGACCCACAAAGTTGACCTTACAGGCTGGAACGACAAGGACAACACCCTCTTGTGGCGCAAGGCATGGGCTGACTTTACCAACGACTTTTTGGAGAGGAACGGAAGCCCGGAGCGCATCGACCACCGCAGCAACGCCGAGAGAGGAATTGACGAGCTGCCCACCGTCCACATGGGCGTGGCGGCTTGCCAGATGGAGAAGAAAGGCATCGCCACCGAGAAAGGCGAACTGAACCGCAGTATCCAAAAGACAAACCGCCTTATCCGGGAAATCCGGGTGCAGATTGGGAAGCTCAAGGAATGGATTGCCGACCTGTTCAAAGCGCGGGAAACCGCCCCGGAACAGCCGCCGCAATCTCCCAACCTTGCAAATCTGCTGATGAAGTATTTGAGCGTTCAGAGAGAAAAGAGCCGGAAGTATTCGCAGCGTTGGCAACAACAGCACACAGCCGATGAACTGAAAACCATAGCGGCGGCGGTCAACTATCTCTCCGAGCATGGTATCTCTAATCTTGACGAGCTGGACGCTTCTCTTTCCTCTGTCAGCGATAAAGCCTATTCGATCCGGGAGGGAATGAAAACCGCCGAGCAGCGCATGAAAGAACTGCAAAAACTCATGGAGTACGGCAGAAATTATCAGACCTACAAGCCCATACAGGACGAGTACCGGCAAATCCGCTGGAAAGGAAAACAGGAGAAGTTTGCGGAAGCCCGCCGCGCCGAGCTTACCCTATGGGACGCAGCAAACCGCTATCTCCATGCCCATTTGCCGGAGGGCGTGAAAACCCTGCCGATCTCCGCGTGGGAGAAAGAATATACCGCCCTCAAAGCACAGCGAGAAGTGGAATATGACACGCTGAAAGATACCCGCGCCGAGGTTGCCGAGCTTCAAAAAATCCGCAAATGCGTGGATATTGCACTCCGCGCCGACCAGCCGGAACAGACGCAGAGCCGCACCAAGCGGCAGGAACAGGAGCGATAAAGAAAAGGACGGGCAAGTGAAGTGACCCCCAAAAGTTAGACAATATTTTGAAGTAAAAATTGTTCAAGCAGCCGAAAGGGCTTGCTGTCTGTGAATTGCAGGCGGCAAGCCCTTTAGCTTTGCCTTGATGCGGCGGTTGTTGTAGTAATCCAGATATTCGATCAGTTCCAGTTTGAAGTGTTCCATGGAGCGGAACTCCTGCAAATACAGCAGTTCACTTTTGAGTAAGCCGAAGAAATTCTCTATCACGGCGTTGTCCAGACAGTTTCCTTTCCGGCTCATGCTCTGGCGAACACCTTTCTCCCGGAGCATCTGTTGGTATTGTTTGTGTTGGTACTGCCAGCCCTGGTCAGAATGGAGAATCAGGTTTGTTCCGGCCGGGATCTTTGCAAACGCCTCGTCCAGCATGGTGGTTACCATGCTGAGTACAGGACGATCCGATATGGTGTAACTGACCAGATCGCTGCTGCACAGATCGAGAATCGGGGACAGATAGAGCTTCTCTCCAAACAGGCTGAACTCCGTCACATCCGTGACCCATTTCTGATTCGGCTTTTCGACATGAAAATCCCGATTTAGCAAATTTGGTGCAATTTTGCCTACTTCTCCCTTGTAGGAACGATATTTTTTCATCCTGACACGACAAACTAAGCCCAGCTTCTTCATGAGCCGCTGGACAGTCTTGTGGTTCACAGAGAATTTACGCTTGCGAAGTTCTGCCGTGATCCGGCGATAGCCGTACCGGCCCCTGTTTTCGTGGTAAATTGCTGCGATTTCTTCCTTAACAGATGCATATTTGTCTTCTCTCTGCATCTGCTTCAAATGATAGTAGAAAGTTGCACGGGGCAGCTGAGCGATTGAGAGCAGAATACTGAGTGCGTGTTTTTGCCTTAGCTTCTGAACTACCAGCGTTTTCTGCGCTGGCGTCGCTCGTCTTCCAAAACCAAGGCTTGCAAGTTTTTTAGGTAATCGTTCTCCGCACGCAGTCGCTGCACTTCGGCCAGCAGATCTTCTTCCACCTGCTTCGGCAGCTGCTTTGGCGGACGACCCTTACTGCTGCGGCCACGCCGTTCGATGGCTAACCCTTCCGGCCCTTCTTCCAGGTAGATTCGCTCCCATGATTTGATTCGATCTCTACTGTTTACCTCAAATCTACGGCAGGTTTCGCTGTAACTCAATTTCTCTTTCTGCATGGTTTCAATCACCAGTTTTTTGAATTCCGGCGTATATCGTTTGTTTGGTACTCCTTTTGGCATAGCAAAACACCCCACTTGTTAGATAGTATACCATACTGTCTAACAAATGGGGTGCAGTTCAAAGCTACTTTGCCTGTCCGTCCTAAATGTTTTCCGATAAAATGGACGCTATTGATTCCTAATATTAAAACCAACTTGCTCTTTCGTCCCTAAATTCGGGCAGGTCACTATGCTCATAAGGATTATAATTATTCAAATTGCAGCCAAACTCTTTCAATGATTTTATTTTATTATCCTTTGTCCATTCAACCAGGGAAATTCCATCAAATTCCTCTATGCTCCCATTGTTCATTTCATTTTTGAAATACCACTCCACAATCGTCTGATTTCCTTTGTGGAAAAATTGTTTGATTTCCCAAGCAACGACTTTGCCACGAGTATTCCATTCCTGAAACCAGTGTTTTACGATTTGACGGTTATTATATTTTGGACCCCAACTTTCAGTATAAATTACATCTTCTGCAAAAATATTATCAATACCTAAATCCTGTTTTGTAAGCCACATTTCAAACCATAAGTGAATATTTTTTTCTCTTTCATTCACAATCCAGCACCTCACTAACTTCCGATTTTTCGGTTTCATTCTACATCAAAACTATGAACAATTCAACCACAGAAAGAGAGGTATCAGCCATGTATTACACCCAAGAACAGATAGACCGCGCCAACCAAGCCGACCTTGTTTCTTTTCTGCAAGGACGGGGCGAGCAGCTTACCCGCGCCGGACAGGAATACCGTTGGAAACGGCACGACAGCCTGACCGTCTGGGGCAACAAGTGGTATCGCCACAGCCAGAGCAAGGGCGGCGCACCCATTGATTTTGTCATGGAGTTTTTCGGCAAGAGCTTTACCGAAGCCGTTGAAATGCTGACAGGAGAAAAAGGCGCAGCCCCGCCGCCGGACAGACCAAGCCCCGCGTCCTTTTCTGACTTTCGACTGCCGCCCCGCAGTACCGACAACAGCATAGCGAGGAACTACCTCACAGCCGCCCGCCGCATTGATGAAGATGTGACGGGCTTTTTCTTTGCCACCGGGGATATTTACGAGGAAGCCGCCCACCACAACGCCGTATTCGTAGGGCGGGACGAGGACGGAGTACCACGCTACGCCCACCAGCGCGGCACAGCCGGGAGCTTCCGGCTTGATGTGAAAGGCAGCGACAAAGCCTTTAACTTCTGCTACCGGGGCGAGGGCGAAAGATTGTTTGTCTTTGAAGCCCCGATAGACCTCTTATCTTTCCTCTGTCTGTTCAAAAAAGACTGGCAAAAGCAAAGCTATCTGGCGTTGGGCGGCGTGGGGGAAAAAGCCCTTTTGCGTTTCCTTTCTGACCGTCTGAACATCAAGACCGTTTACCTCTGCCTTGACAGCGACCAAGCCGGAAGCGGCGCTTGCAGCCGCCTTGCGGAGCTTGTGCCGGAGGGCTTGACCGTTCACCGCCTTGTGCCGCTTTACAAGGACTGGAACGAGGTATTGCAGCACCGGGCAGAAATCGCGGACGGGAAGTATATCCGGGAAGCGATTTACGGCTTGAAAGAACCGCCACAGGAAGAAACCGTTGAGATTATCCGCATGAGCGAGGTTGATACACAGACCGTTGAATGGCTATGGGAGCCGTATATCCCCTTTGGGAAAGTAACCATTGTGCAAGGCAATCCCGGCGAAGGTAAGACCACTTTTGCCCTACGCCTTGCCGCCGCCTGCACCACCGGGGGAACGCTGCCGGGAATGAAATCCTTGCCGCCATTCCAAGTGATTTACCAGACCGCCGAGGACGGGTTGGGCGATACCGTCAAGCCCCGCTTGATGGAAGCAGAAGCCGACCTTGACCGGGTGCTTGTGATTGATGAAGCCAAGCGGGAGCTTACCCTGTCCGATGAGCGCATAGAAAAGGCAATCACGCAGAACGGGGCGCGGCTGATTATCCTTGACCCCATACAGGCGTACATGGGCGAAAAAACCGACATGAACCGGGCAAACGAAGTGCGCCCCATGTTCCGCCGCCTTGCCGATGTTGCCGAGCGTACCGGGTGCGCCGTTATCCTTATCGGACATCTCAACAAAGCTGCCGGAGGGCAGAGCGCATACCGGGGCTTAGGTTCTATCGACTTCCGCGCCGCAGCAAGGAGCGTCCTGCTGATCGGGCGCGTGAAGCGAGAACCGAATGTGCGCGTTATCGTCCATGACAAATCTTCCCTTGCGCCGGAGGGCAAGCCCGTTGCCTTTTGCCTTGACCCGGAAACGGGCTTTTCGTGGATAGGCGAATATGATATAACCGCCGACGAGCTGCTGTCCGGCGCGGGCGGGAACACCGCCACCAAGACCGAACAGGCGGAACGGCTGATACTGGATTTACTGGCAGACGGGAAAGAGCTTGCCAGCGAGGACATTGTAAAAGCCGCAGCCGAAGCCGGAATATCCGAAAGGACGGTACAGAACGCCAAGCGCAACATGGGCGGCATTTTAGGCGCAAGGCGTGTCGGCGGTCAATGGTACAACTTCATCAAGAAGAAGCAGCCACCCGAACCCGCAAGCTGAAAGTGCAAAACGCAGACCCTTTGCGCTTTGCACTTTCGCACTTTCACGATAATTTGCGTCAATAACTCAAAAAAGCACTTGACAAAACGCTTCATGGGGAACCGCCGAGGACATCAAGCCCTACGTCGATCCCGCGTTTGAAAACAACATCATTCTCACGCAGACGGAGCGGCTGACGATGAATAGCCGCCCCAAAGACCCGAAAACGGCGCGGAACAAAAATGTCCTGATCGTCGGCGGCAGCGGTTCGGGCAAGACCCGCTTTTGGTTGAAGCCCAATCTGCTACAATGCACCTCAAAAACCTATCCCACCAGCTTCGTCGTCACCGATCCCAAAGGGGACATCGTGGTTTCCTGCGGCCATGCGCTGCAAAAGAACGGGTATCAGATCAAGATACTAAATTCGCTGAACTTCAAGAAGTCCATGCACTACAACCCGTTCGCCTACATCCACTCGGAAAAGGACATTTTGAAGCTGGTCACGACGCTGATCGCCAACACCAAGGGCGAGGGCAAAGCCGGTGACGATTTCTGGGTGAAAGCGGAAACGCTGCTCTACACCGCCCTTATCGGGTACATCCACTATGAAGCGCCGGTGGAGGAACAGAATTTCTCTACGCTCATTGAGTTTATCAATGCGATGGAGGTGCGCGAGGACGATGAGGACTTCAAAAATCCGGTGGATTTGATGTTCGAGGAACTGAAAAAGCGCAAGCCAGACCACTTCGCCGTCCGTCAATATGCCAAATTCAAGCTAAGTGCCGGCAAGACCGCTAAGAGCATCTTGATTTCCTGCGGCGCACGGCTTGCTCCCTTTGACATTCAGGAGCTGCGGGAATTGACGGCCTATGACGAGCTGCAACTGGACACGCTGGGCGACCGAAAAACCGCCCTGTTCATTATCATGTCCGACACGGATGATACCTTTAACTTTCTCATTTCCATGTGCTATACCCAGCTTTTCAATCTGCTGTGCGAAAAGGCAGATGATGTGTACGGCGGGCGCTTGCCGGTTCACGTCCGCTGCCTGATCGATGAGGCCGCGAATATCGGGCAGATACCGAGGCTTGAGAAGCTGGTAGCGACAATCCGTTCCAGAGAAATCTCCTGCTGCCTTGTCTTACAGGCTCAGAGCCAGCTCAAAGCCCTGTATAAAGACAGCGCAGATACGATCATCGGCAACATGGACTGCTCCATCTTTTTGGGTGGAAAGGAACCCGGTACGCTGAAAGAGCTGGCGGCGGCGCTGGGCAAGGAAACCATCGACAGCTATAACACCGGCGAGAGCCGTGGCCGCGAGGTTTCCCATTCGCTGAACTATCAGAAGCTGGGCAAGGAACTGATGAGTGTGGATGAGCTTGCCGTGCTGGATGGCGGCAAGTGCATCTTGCAGCTTCGCGGCGTCCGCCCGTTTCTGTCCAACAAATATGATCTCACCAAGCATCCCCTCTACCGCTACACAGCGGATTATGACAAGAAATACGCCTTTGACATAGAGCGTTTTCTGTCCCATCGCCTCAAGCTCAAGCCGGATGATGCAGTTGAGGTGTATCAGGCAGACCTTTCCGGTGAACCTGTCGCCTGACGGCGGCAGCCTAATTTGACAACGGCTCGATGAAACTTCGTGGAAGAAATGTACCCTCCAAAATCTAAAACATATTTTTCGGAGGTACTATTTATGGCTTTCTTTAATTCTGCTGTTGGTGTTCTTCAGACCCTCGTTGTGGCACTGGGCGCTGGCCTCGGCATCTGGGGCGCGATCAATCTGCTGGAGGGCTATGGCAACGACAACCCCGGTGCCAATGCTCATGTACGGTAGAGAAGCACAAGACATGGATAGCCAGCCCTGCCACTATTCCGAAGTCAGGGGAACGCAATAGAAAAATTCATAGCTGTATGCTATACTTAATTAGCATTTGAACATATCAAGCTGACACAGCAATCTCTTTGCTTGCCGTTAATGCGCGTCTACCAATAGTCCGCAGAAAGCAAGAGTAGCGTAAAGGTATAAAAATTTCAAACTTCTTTGTAACGAAATTCCGATTTCTCCGTCTAACCTATGAAGCTGAAGGAGGTGATGACAAGTATGGACTATGAAAAGCTCTATAAAGCCTACTATTTACAGGTATACTCGTATACTATTTCTCTTGCTAAAAATCGTGAGATAGCAGAGGAAATCACGCAGAACACATTCTATAAGGCTGTTTCTACAACATCACAATTCAAAGGTAAGTCAGATGAATTGACATGGCTCTGCTCCATAGCAAAAAATCTTTACCATGATGAAATGCGAAGCCGTCAGCGAGTAGCTGATGTGAGTGAAATCAATGACTTGCCATCAAATGAAAATGTTGAGAACTCAGTTACAGATTCTGACATGGCGTTCCGCATACACCTCGTTCTTCACCGTTTGGAAGAACCATACAAAGAAGTCTTTCAGCTTCGCGTATTCGGGGAACTATCTTTTTCACAAATCGCTGCAATTTTTGGAAAAACAGAATCATGGGCGAGAGTTACTTATCATCGTGCAAAGCTAAAAATTCAAGAAAGGATGGATGAAAAGCATGAGTAAACAATGCGATATTGTTCGAGATATTCTTCCGCTGTATGTTGACGGTGCTTGCAGCGAAGCAAGCGCAGAGATGGTAAAAGAGCATTTGAACGCCTGTGCTGACTGTAACGCAATTTATCAGAAATTGCTTTCTCACACGAGCGAAGATGTTCTTCACGAAGAAAGCGAAAGCGTTATTATGCGCCATGAGGCAAAAGAAAAGCAGAGGGGCAGAAAAAAGATAACTATTGCTGTTCTCGTTTCCATCACTCTTTGTATCATTGCAATTTTTACAGCTCTCTTTCTGTTACCTATAAACATTGCTTATGAGCCTGTCAAAATCGACTTCCCATTTGAGGTTGAAGATGTCGAAAGCGTTGAAATGTACCACTATGACGGAGTGCCTGCATCAGCAGAAAAGAAAGTAGTTGTTGCTGAAAATGATATAAAGACCCTGTATGATAAGTTCAAGGGCTTATCCCTAAAAGACAAAACAACTGAGGAAACTGCTGGAGCAGATGTGACCAGCTTTAGATTTAACCTCTCAGATGGAACAAGCTACGATTTGATTTACGCCTGCTATGGAGTTAAAAACGGCGAATTGAAGTCAGAAGCAGGCGGTTTTAAGTATTTCACAAGTGCGGATATTGGCTCTTATTGGAACAATTTGAATACGGAACTTGAAGCAATTCCTATCAATGAGAGTGAATTGCCGTGAGCAGATAGCAAACCCAGCCGAGCCTGTCAACAGTCAAGATGAACGGCGCAAATGCGCCGCCGTTGACAGCCCCGCCCGTCTTTGCTGTTCGGTAACCAAGAGGGCGACAGCATAAAATGCTGCCGCCCTCTGCCATTATTCAGAAAGGGGGATTTTCCATGACCGAACACGAAAAGTATCAAGAACATATTCGGCATACACACGATGCCTTTTGCAAGACTGTTATTCGCCACGCTGCCATAGACGCAGCCCGAAGCATACGCAGCCGCCGCAAGCGGGAAATCTCGCTTGAATATCTGATAGAAGAAAAACACTATCCATTCAGCACCACAGATAAATACTTTACAGAGCAATCCGGCATGAACAGCTATCCGCTTTTCGTCTGCGGTCAGATGGTGCTTTTGGAAAGTCCAGAGCTTGCCGCAGCCCTGTCCGCACTATCACAGATGGAACAGGAAATCATTTTCCTATACTACTTCCAACGATTGACGCATAGGGAGATTGGACGGAGATATGGACGGGCAGGCAACACAACCGGGCGGCGTATTCAGATGATTTTGCGGCGGCTACGGGCAGAGTTGGAGGGCTTGTCCTATGAGCCAGCTACTTTCCTATGAAACAATCGTTAAGGCAAGCGAGGGCGACCCGGAAGCTGTTGCCGCCGTCCTATCCCATTATGCCGGATATATCCGCTCTTGTGCGAAAATGGACGGACAGATCAACACAGATATGCAGGAACATATCGTCGGGCGGCTGATAGAAAGCCTGTTGAAGTTCCGCTTTGACCGCTAAGCAGAAAAGTTGTATAATTAGAGCCTGACAAATTAAACTTTAATGGGGGTGGAGCAAATGGAACAGATTATCAATTATAGAGACATACCCACAGATAAAAGGCTTGACATATTAAATGCTCTTGAGCGAATAGGTTTTTTTCCTGCATACGGCGGTGTGAAAACCATGCAACAAATTATGGAAAAGTCAGTTCCGGGTTCAGGTCCACAATTCTATTTCGTTTTCCGTGAAAATGAGTTGATAGGGTACAATTTTCTCATTGGTGACACTAAGAAATATAAAGCGTTCCCATGGCTTGCTGTTAGCAATATGGATGAGCAGAAGTTGGCTGTTTGCGAAGAACTGATGAAAATACAAATTGCTTTTTTTGAAGAACTCGGAATGCAAAAGATAGCAGATCATTGCGTTAGGATTATGGAAGATTACAGAAAAGGGATTGGAAAGCGAAAAGAAAGCGATTGCAGATAAATTCCATTTGAAAAACGGCTGACAATTTAATACCGCCGCCCATCACAGCGGCATATAAGCAGTAAATCTTGAAAAAGGTTTGCTGCTTTTTTTGCGCCTATTTTCAAAAATCTTTGGCAAACCACACCGCCGGATTGTTGTAGGGAGCAGGACGGGGAAATCAAAAAAATTTCCGCTGCATTTGCCAAAACGCACCTTTTTCACCGTTGTAGTGGTGAACAGCGGGCAGAACACGCCGCCGCAATCGCTATATTGGTGGAGCAAGCCAGTATATCCGCAAACCAGAGCCGCCGAGGAAAGCGGCAGTTTTTTAGAGCAAGATTCTACCACGGTGCCAAAATTCGCTTATCGCTCCTTTTGCCCCGGTGGGAATCTTGTTGGGGAGTGCCTTCCCCAAACCCTGCTTATGCGGCTTACGCCGCTTGAAAATCTCCGCAAATTCTTTTCGGATTTTTTCAAAAACAGTTCCGCTGCACACCCCGTTTTTCTCCTATTAGTGAGCGGACACCACGCACAGAAAGGAGGTCAACCACCTATGAAACGATATAACACGCCCCACCGCAGCCGGGTAGTCAAGACCCGGCTGACCGATGAAGAATACGCCGACTTTACCGCCCGGCTTGCCCCTTATGGTATGAGCCAGTCTGAATTTATCCGGCAAGCCATTACACGGGCAACCATACGCCCCATTGTTACCGTTTCCCCGGTCAATGATGAATTGCTTGCCGCTGTCGGGAAGCTGACCGCCGAATATGGCAGGATCGGCGGCATCCTCAATCAGATTGCCCGGTATCTGAACGAATACGGCGTACCGTATAACGCCCTGTCCGGCGAAGTCAGAGTCGCCATTTCCGACCTTGCCGCCTTGAAGTTTGAAGTCTTGCAGAAAGTAGGTGAAGCTGTTGGCAACATTCAAACATATCAGCTCTAAAAATGCCGACTACGGAGCAGCCGAGCAGTACCTCACTTTTGAGCATGACGAGTTTACCATGAAGCCCACCCTTGATGAAAACGGGCGGCTTGTCCCCCGTGAGGACTACCGCCTTGCCACTCTGAACTGCGGCGGGGAAGATTTTGCCGTTGCCTGTATGCGCTCCAATCTCCGCTATGGCAAGAACCAAAAGCGGGAAGATGTGAAGTCCCACCACTACATCATCAGCTTTGACCCACGGGACGGAACGGACAACGGTCTGACCGTTGATAAGGCACAATCGCTGGGCGAGGAATTTTGCAAAACACAATTCCCCGGACACCAAGCCATTGTCTGTACCCACCCGGACGGGCACAATCACTCTGGCAACATTCATGTGCATATCGTCATAAACAGCTTGCGGATTGAAGCTGTCCCGCTTCTGCCCTACATGGACAGACCAGCGGACACAAAATGCGGCATGAAGCACCGCTGCACAGACGCAGCTATGGAATATTTCAAGTCCGAAGTCATGGAGATGTGCCACCGGGAAAATCTGTATCAGATTGACCTCTTGCATGGCAGTAAGAACCGAGTGACCGAGCGTGAATACTGGGCGCAGAAGAAAGGGCAGCTTGCCCTTGATAAAGCCAATGCCCCGATGATAGCGGACGGTATCACGCCCCGGCAAACCAAGTTTGAAACCGACAAGGCGAAGCTGCGGCAGACCATACGCAACACCCTTGACCGGGCAAGCACCTTTGACGAATTTTCAGCTTTGCTTTTGCAGTCGGGAATCTCCGTCAAGGAGAGCCGGGGGCGGCTGTCCTATCTCACGCCGGACAGAACCAAGCCCATTACCGCCCGGAAGCTGGGGGATGATTTTGACCGTACCGCCGTCCTTGCCCTTTTGGAGCAGAACGCCCACAGAGCCGCCGAACAGACCACACCCATACCCGAATACCCCGGTAGCATGACGGGGCATTTGCAGAGGGAAAAATCCGCCAAAATCGCCCCGAAACAGGACGGTTTACAGCGCATGGTTGACCGGGAAACGAAACGAGCCGAGGGCAAGGGCGTAGGCTATGACCGCTGGGCTTCCCTGCACAATCTCAAACAGATGGCGGCTACCCACAACTTTCTCATGGAAAACGAACTACTTGACCTTGACAATCTGGACGCAGCCGTGGAGAGCAGCCGGAAAGCCCTTTCCGAAGCAAGGGAAAGTCTGCGGGGCATTGAGCAGACCATAGCCGACAAGAAAAATCTGCGAAAGGTTGTCAGCGATTACCGCCGAACCCGCCCGACTATTGAGGAACACAAGAAGCTGAAAGGCAAAAAGACAGAAACCTACTACCGGGCAAATGAAGCAGATTTCATCATCTATGAAGCCACCCTGCGCCAGCTAAAGGTGCTTGCACCGGGAAAGAAGCTGCCTGCCATTTCCAAGCTGAATACGGAGATTGAAGCCCTCATTTCCGAGAAAAACGCAGCTTACAACACCTACCGCACCGCCAAAGCCGAGCATGAGCAGCTTGCCACCGCCAAGCGGAACACCGAGCAGATACTACACGGCACACCGAGCCGTCAGAAAAAGCACGAACAGGAGCGTTAAAAACCGACCCGAAATGATACCGAAACCATACAAAAGGCTGGGGGTATAGCTTACCCTACCCGCAACACACCCACCCTTGCAAACGGGGCTTACAGGGCAGATTTTTCCCGAAAATGACACCGGGAACATACAGATTTTGCCCCTGTCCCCTCATACCCGACCAAACCGAAGAAAGGAGCGTTTTTTCATGCCGAGAATGAGCAAGAAGCGGCGGCTGGAATGGGCGTTCTTTCTCAATGAGCGAAACCGCATTACTTTCAATGCCCTTTGCCGGGGCTGTACCCATGACTGCAAGCAGAGTTTTAGGGCTATCGTGGTACTCTGCCCCCGGTATTACTCAAAGAGATGGAAAGCCCGCCCCGCAGATAAGGAGAACCAAGATTATGTCAGATAACCGCAAATATTATTACCTCAAACTGAAAGAAAGCTATTTTGACGATGACGCTATCGTGTTGCTGGAAAGTATGCAGGACGGTATGCTGTATTCCAATATCCTCTTGAAGCTGTACTTAAAATCGCTGAAATACGGCGGCACTTTGCAGCTTGACGAGAATATCCCCTACACCGCCCAAATGATAGCCACCATTACCCGCCAGCAGGTCGGCACAGTTGAACGGGCTTTGCAAATCTTTATGAAGCTGGGGCTTGTCGAACCGCTGGACAACGGGGCTTTGTATATGAGCAATATCGAGCTTTTCATCGGTCAGTCCTCTACCGAGGGGGAGCGCAAGCGCAGGGCAAGAATGAAGATTTCAGAGCAAAAACGGCTTAGTGGACAAGTGTCCGAAGCAAAAGCGGACATTTGTCCACCAGAGATAGAGATAAAGAAAGAGATAGATATAGAGATAGAAAAAGAGAGAGAGTCAGAACCAGGACGAGCCGCTCCCGCTGCTTACGGCAGATACAAAAATGTGATTTTGACAGATACGGAGCTTTCCGAACTGCAAGCAGAACTGCCCGACAAGTGGGAGTATTACATTGACCGGCTATCCGGCTATATCGCTTCCACTGGGAGGAAATACAAGAACCATGCAGCCACTATCCGCAGATGGGTGGCTGACGATACCGCTAAAGCTGCCCCGAAAAGGGGCATACCCGATTACAGCTACAAGGAGGGAGAAAGTCTATGAAACCAGCTTTTGAAGATATGAATTTACAGATACCAGCAGTCACCGCCGAGCCGGAGGACTACACAGGTGAGGACGGTCTGCTCTACTGCGGCAAGTGCCGGACACCGAAAGAAGCCTATTTCCCGGCTGATAAGGCTACCCTGTTTGGGCGTGACCGACATCCGGCTGAATGTGACTGCCAGCGGGCGCAGCGCATGGAGCGTGAAGCCGCCGAACAGCAGCGAAAGCACCGGGACAAGGTGGAAGAACTGAAACGCTGGGGCTTTACCGACCCGGCTATGCGGGAATGGACTTTTGCCAATGACAACGGCAGAAACCCGCAGATGAAAACCGCCCATTTCTATGTGGAACATTGGGAGGACATGAAAGCCGGGAACATCGGCTATCTGCTTTGGGGCAGCGTCGGCACAGGCAAAAGCTACCTTGCCGGATGTATCGCAAACGCCCTCATGGAGAAAGAAATCTCCGTCCGCATGACGAACTTTGCCCTTATTCTTAATGACCTTGCAGCCACTTTTGAGGGCAAGAACGAATATATTTCCAACCTCTGCCGCTATCCGCTGCTTATCCTTGATGATTTTGGAATGGAGCGTGGCACAGAGTATGGCTTAGAGCAGGTCTACAATGTGATTGACAGCCGATACCGAAGCGGCAAGCCGCTGATCGTCACGACCAACCTCACGCTTACCGAGTTGCAGAACCCGCAGGACACGCCCCACGCCCGGATTTATGACCGACTGCTTGAAATGTGCGCCCCTGTCTGCTTCTCCGGCGAGAACTTCCGCAGGGAGAGCGCACAAAACAAGCTGAACCGCTTAAAGCAACTGATGAACGATTGAAAGGAGTTCGCCTATGACCGATAAAAAAGAGCATATCAGACACAGCATGAAAAGCACCGCACCCGCCGATTGCGTGACGGAAATCCGTATAGGGAACTCTGTTCTTGTCGTGTCCGGCTTTTTCAAGCAGGGCGCAAAGGAAACCGCCGCCGACAAAATGGCTAAGGTGCTGGAAGCGGAAGCTGCTACAAAATGAGGGCATGGAAAAGCGGTCATGCCCGGAAACATGACCGCTGAATGGATAAGTTAAATTTTAGTTTGTTTCTTGCAGCCGTTCGTACAGCTGACTGTCAATTTTATAAATTCCCTGATAAGGCTGTTCGATATAGTGTTTTCCGTTTTCCTCATAGGCAAAAATGGTACTTGTTCCTGTTTCAAACTGAAAATCAATCTTGATATAACTTTCAGTCTGCGGAAAATCTTGAACACTTTGCTTACTGGTTGGTTCAGAACTGGAAATGTCAGAAATTATTTCACTTATCCAAGCTGTGTCTGAATGATTTGTGGTGTTTTCCCCAACAGTTACATCAACAGATGTAATGTCGCTTGTTTGGGGCAACTGAATGGGAGCAGCTTTTTTCCCACACGCAACTAAAGTTAAAATGCAAGTCAGACATAAAAACAAAGAAATATATTTTTTCATAAGCCTTTTACCTCGCTAATTCAATTTTTGCCATTATAACACAGCAGAATGAAATGGACTATCAAATAAAAGTAAAATATTTATGAAGTTGAATCTGCGTGATAACCCTAACACAAAAAAACGTCATTTTGACGGGCGGTAAAGAAGCCCTTTTACACTTTGCCGCTATACAAGCCGCCCCGCTGTATGGTACAATCGAAGTACGGAATAGTGGGGCTGGCTGTCGGAAACGGAGGAAACCATGTTAAGACAGACAACCCAAAACCTTATTACCGCCCTTTATCCGAGATTATCCCATGAAGATGAACTGCAAGGGGAAAGCAACTCTATATCCAACCAAAAGCGCATTTTGGAAACCTACGCCAAGCAGAACGGCTTTACCAATCTCTGCTGGTACACAGATGACGGTTATAGTGGTGCGAACTTCCAAAGACCCGGATTTCAAGCCATGCTTGCAGACATTGAAGCCGGGAAAGTCGGCACAGTCATCGTCAAGGATATGTCCCGTTTAGGGCGAAATTATCTTCAAGTGGGAATGTATACAGAAATGCTTTTCCCGCAGAAAGGCGTCCGCTTTATCGCTATCAATGACGGAGTGGACAGCGCAATGGGCGACAACGATTTTACCCCGCTGCGTAATCTTTTCAACGAATGGATGGTGAGAGATACGAGCAAAAAAATCAAGGCAGTTAAGAAAGCAAAAGGCATGAGCGGTAAGCCTGTTACCAGCAAGCCCGTGTACGGCTACCTCATGGACGAGGACGAAAATTTCATCATTGACGAGGAAGCCGCCCCGGTAGTCAAGCAGATTTACCAGCTTTGCCTTGCCGGGAACGGTCCGACCAAGATAGCCCGTATGCTGACCGAGCAGGAAATCCCCACGCCGGGAACGCTGGAATACCAGCGCACAGGCAGCATACGCCGCTACCACCCCGGCTATGAATGTAAGTGGGCGACCAATACCGTTGTTCATCTGTTGGAAAACCGGGAATACACAGGCTGTCTTGTGAACTTCAAGACGGAAAAACCGTCCTACAAGATGAAGCACAGCATAGACAACCCCATTGAGAAACAGGCGATTTTCGAGAACCACCATGAGCCAATCATCGACTTGCAGACATGGGAACGGGTGCAGGAGTTACGCAAGCAGCGCAAACGCCCCAACCGCTACGATGATGTGGGCTTGTTCTCCGGCTTGCTGTTCTGCGCCGACTGCGGTCATGTGATGTACCAGCAGCGGTATCAGACCGACAAGAGAAAGCAGGATTGCTACATCTGCGGCAGCTATAAGAAGCGCACCGCCGACTGTACGGCGCACTTCATCCGAACCGACCTTTTGACGGCGGGTGTGCTGGACAATCTGCGGAAAGTGACCGCCTATGCACAGAAGCATGAAGCCCGGTTCGTGAAGCTGCTTATCCAGCAGAATGAAATGGGCGGCAAGCGGAAACAGGCGGCAGCCACGAAGCAGCTTGAACAGGTGCAGAGCCGCATTGCAGAACTTTCCCGCTATATCAAACGTCTGTATGAGGACAATGTAAACGGGAAAATCAATGACGAGCGTTTTATGGAAATGTCCGCAGACTACGAAGCCGAGCAGCGGGAACTGAAGGAGAAAGCCGCCGCATTGCAGGGCGAACTGGACAAGGCACAGGAAGCCACGGTAAACGCTGAAAAGTTTATGAACGTTGTCCGCAAGTACCTTTCTATCGAGGAACTGACACACACCCTCTTGCGTGAAATGGTGGAGAAAATCGTTGTCTATGAATGTGAGTATGACGAGAACGAAGTACGCCACCAGCGCATTGATATTTATTATAGCTTTGTCGGCAAGATTGACTTGCCCGAAGAATAAGCCCGACCTATCCGACACCCTGCGCAAGTGCCGGATAGGAACGGCAAAATTTTTTACACTTCTATTACTTCTTTATCACACATAAGCAAAATCTCAGGGCATGAAGCAGTTTATGGCTAATTAAAGGGAACAAAAAGAAAGGAAAAGCACAATCCAGACGGTATCAGCGGCAGGATACAAGAATAAATTGTGATTACACAAGATTGGTGCTATAATAAGAGAAAAGTTCCTGCCGGGGCAGCCGCCCCGGTGGTATGGGTAGAAAGGCAGGAAAACAATATGCACATCAGCTATAAACCACTCTGGCACACACTGTTAGAGCGTGATATGAGGAAAGAGGATTTAAGGCTTGCCGCTGGTATGACAACGAATATGATTGCCAACATGAGCAAAGAGGGAAAGCACATCAGCATGGACACATTAGCCCGTATCTGTGAAACGCTGAATTGTGAGATTACCGATGTGATTGAGTTAGTACCAGACGAGCCTGCTTCCACAGGAGGTAAGGAACATGAGCGAATTGAAACCAAGAATAACGGAAAACGGAATTGATTATATCCTTGTCGGAGATTACTACATCCCGGACTTGAAACTGTCGGAAGAACGCCGCCCCATCGGAAAGTATGGACGGATGCACCGGGAATATTTAAGAGAAGTCCACCCAGCCAGATTGAACACATTGATACTGACCGGAGAATTGTGGACATATCTTGCAGACCTGAACGAACAGGCACAGGAACGGTTAGACACTATCATGGAGCAGATGAAAGCTGCCGAGGGCGTGACCGAGGACTTGAAGCGTACCCGTCAAATGGAATGGGTGCAGCGGTGCAATAATATCCACAACCGGGCAGAAGAAATTGTTTTGCATGAGATGATTTATTCATAACGGTATGATAGAATGATTATGACAAATCGGAATTGTGCGCCCAGATAAGGGCGAGTAGTCTAGCAGGTGGAATGCCTGTCTGGTAAGGTCTAACCAACCGCCAGTAGCGAGTCTTGGGTGATTGTCAGTAATGATAGTTGCTAAGCGTAGACAGCGAGAAAATAGAGAGTGTGATTGAGCCTCGAAATTTTGACATTTAGAAGGCTGACGTTCTAATTTCGACGGAAAGCAATACAAATCAATTCGCATTGGTGAGAAATGGTTTGCTTCTGCGGGGTCAAAGAGCACTTTATGTTTTACATTGTGATTATTCAGTCAACTGGGGAGAGCCTATTGTTTCTTGCCATTGCAAGTATGGCAAACAACTGCAAAACAGGAGAATGTCAAAAGAACAGTAGGCAGTCGGATAGCTTCATAGTACTGAAGAAGTTGGGTAATGCCAACGGAGGAAAGGGAGCTACATAATAATGGTCTTTCTGAGGACACATCAACCGTACTCAGGGACGGAGGTATTGATGGAAACGAAATTAGAAAGAATAGCAGAAATATCGGCAAATTCGCCGAGACCAGAGTTCACATCGTTGTATCATCTAATCAATAAAGAAATGCTTTTGCAATGTCACAAAGAATTAGACGGAAACAAAGCAGTCGGTGTTGATGAGATTACTAAGAAAGAGTACGGGAGAAATCTGGAGCAAAACATAGATGACTTGGTAGAAAGACTGAAAAGAAAATCATACAAACCACAGCCATCAATTAGGGTATATATCCCTAAAAGCAATGGAAAACTTCGACCATTAGGAATTGCGTGCTATGAGGACAAAATAGTTCAATTAGCATTAAAGAAGATATTAGAAGCTATCTATGAACCGAGATTTCTGAACTGCATGTATGGATTCAGACCAAATCGAGGATGTCATAACGCAATAAAAGAACTGTATAAGAGATTAAACAACACGAAAATCTGCTATATTGCGGATGCTGACATCAAAGGATTCTTCGACCATATGAAGCATGAATGGATTATCAAGTTTCTCAAACTTTATATTAAAGACCCCAACATAATTGGTCTTGTCAAGAAGTATCTTAAAGTGGGAGTGCTGGATAATGGTGAACTTATGGTGAATGAAGAAGGTTCAGCTCAAGGCAATATTATAAGTCCAATCCTAGCAAACATATATATGCACAATGTATTGACACTATGGTATAAGTTTATTATTACCAAAGAATGCAAGGGAGATAACTTTCTAATTGTATATGCAGATGATTTTGTTGCAGGATTTCAATATAAATGGGAAGCAGAGAATTACTACAAGCTTCTTAAAGAACGAATGGAAAAGTTCGGTTTGCAATTAGAAGATAGTAAAAGTCGTCTCTTACAAAGCGGTGCTTATATTGCAAGGGCAAAGCAAAAGAGCGGTGAGTGTATCAGATTACAAACATTTGATTTTCTGGGATTCACATTCTATTGTGGGCGTTCACGCAAAGGCATGCCATATATAATGCCAAAGACAAGCTCTAAGAAATTCAGACAGAAAATTCGAGACATCAAGGTATGGTTATATGCGAATAGAGACCAACCGCTAAAGAAACTAATGGGTATGCTAAATCTGAAACTAATAGGTCATTATAGGTACTATGGCATAAGTTTTAATGGCAGAATGATTTCAAACTACAAACAACAAGTGAGAGAACTTCTGTTTAAGGTGCTGAATAGACGAAGTGACAGAAAGAGTTATACAAGAGAAGGATTCATTGAAATGCTGAAATATTATCCATTGGCAATGCCAAAGATTTATGTCAGCTTGTTTTGAGAATGTAAATATTATTATGAAGAGCCGTATGCGGGAAAGCCGCACGTACGGTTCTGTGAGGGGCTTACATTGTGAGGTGTAAGTCTACTCGACTGAGGAGGTGTTCATATGAAGAGAGCATTGCTTTTTATTTTCATGACGGTTTGTGTATTAGGAATGTCCGCCTGCAGCAGCAAAGACGCCATGCCAGAAACATCAGATTCTGCCAGCAATCCGGTTCAGAATACAGATATCAGTAATCTGAATGGAGGAAAAATCTGGTCTGAACAAGATATTGTGTCGATGTTCTCTCTTGTGCAAGAAACAGATTGGGAATACATAGACTGTGTTTTAATTCCAGATCATGCTAGTGACCGTGTTGGTGCAGTACTCTTCCGGAACGATAAGGAGCAAACAAGCAATGTTGCGTTCTTTGATGCAGACGGATACTTTCAACAGTATGGCACATATGCAAGAATGTCTGACGAACCTGATTTTCAGTATCTCGGAGGTGGTGCGGTAACATTTAAGCTGGAAACAGAAGATGGTATAATCTATAACTACACGATCACAATCTCGATCGATGACAGTAATGTGAATTTTAAAGCGGAAGATGATTTGCCAAAATAAATTCAAGTTTGTCGTTCTAAAAATTCAACTGAATAATCCCAGCAAAAACCGCTGCTACATGGAAGCCAACAAACCATGCAACAGCGGTTTTTCTTTACCGTTTTTTCCTCTGGCTGATAGGCGTTCCCATTTTCTTTGACTTTTTGAGAATACGAATGAGCCAGCGAAATTCTTCGTCTGACAGATTTTTGTAGTTGATACCAAGCTGCTTGCAGTAAAGGACAACCAGCTTTTCATCCCGGCTGCCCTTGAAATTTTCGACCGCTTCCAGATTTTCTTTCAGTTCATTGGCAACAGTGGTCTGGGGTGCACTCTCACTGTCCTTTTTATGGGCTTCCCGAATATCCCGGATAATGAGGTTGAGGTCATCCAGAACCATGTGGCTGAAATATTCATCATCGCTGATATGGGCGGCTTGCAACACTTTCAAATGGGGGTCATCTTCGCCGGGGCGATACCGTTCAATGATTTCATGCCGGACGGTATCGACAAGGGCGTTGAGGTTCTGAATCTGCATGGTGGCAATCCCATCCACATAAATCTCAATGTCCGCAAGAAACTTGATAAAGTCCTTATGGGTGGCAAGTTCGCAGAGCAGACGGTTGTTAATCCGACCGCTTTTCAGAAGTGCTACCATCTCATCACTCAAATGCAGCTCCCTTAATGGCGTGTTGATCTCCGCCCGGTTCTCTGTCCGGCAAAAGAGATAATCGAGGGACACCCCATAAAAATCTGCCAGCAGGATAAGGTTACCATGATTGATTTCCTTATAGTCATCTTTTTCATAACTGCCAAGAGCCGATTTTGAAATACCCGTTTGCTCTGCCAGTTCTTCCAGTTTTAATCCTTTGTTTAATCGTAAATCTTTTAGCCGTTCCTGTATTGTAGTAGCTCCGTTCATTGAAGCAGTTCCTCCTTCTGACGACATTTATAACCGTTGAATTGATTATACCATATCAATTCCGCAATCGTGGAAATTTCTGATTTTTCCCCGAATTCCTACTTTGTGGACATACGGCACAGGGCACAAAAATGTTCTATGATACAGGTAGTTCATCGATGGATTATTCCAATCGAATGACCAGCCTGTGTGGGATATGCTTCCCCGGCGATGTAGTGCCATGACTTTTGGCAGGGATGTGGAGGAACCCTTACCAAAACGAGCATACCAAAGGGAGCGATACGCCGCTGTGAGATTCAGGGGAGGAACGACACCGGGGAGAACTGGCGAACTGACACCGAAATGATACCGAAACACGACAATCTGATAGGGGGACAGTCTACCCTATCGCTGATACTTCGGGAGATTTTAAGCGGCTCTATGGCTGTAATTTTGCCGAAAATCGCCCCGAAACCATACACGAAAACGGGAGGAAGCGCAATATGCCGAGAATGAGCAAAAAGAGGAAGCATGAGCTTTCCTTTTACCTCAATGACCGGGGGCGTGTCACTTACAACGAATTATGCCGGAAATGCCAGCATGGGTGCAGGCAGAGCTTCCGGGCGGTTGTGATTCACTGCCCCCGTTATTTATCCAAACGAGCAAAGAAAAAGGAGGAACACACCGAATGAATTTTGAATTTATGACGATAGACACACCATTGCCGCCCTGTATGGCTTTTCCAAGAGCGTTGACAGGGTTTCCAGTCAGCAGCACCGCAAAGGTCATGTACTGCCGGATGTTGGACGCTATGCTCTCCAATGGGCAGGAGGACGAGAACGGAATCCTGTTTGTCTGCTTCCCTGTCACAGCCATTGCCGCAGTCCTGTCCCGCAGCCCCATGACGGTCAAGCGTTCTTTGAATGAACTGGAAACCGCCGGACTTATCATGCGGGTGCGTCAGGGAGTTGGAGAACCAAACCGAATTTATGTGCTGATACCGGGAAAGGAGGATGCTGCCCTTGCCTGATACCTCAAAGCTGGAAAAGCTCAACCGGGAGCTGGAAAAAAGCGAAAAGAAGCTGCGGAAAGCCATCAATGATGAAAAGGCGTTGCAGCACCAGTTAAAGCAGCTTACCCGAAAGGAACGGACGCACCGGCTCTGCACTCGTGGCGGTATGCTGGAAAGTTTTCTGCAAGAACCGGAACGCCTGACAGACGATGATGTCATGCTGTTGTTGAAACTCATTTTTCACAGACAGGACACGCAGGAACTATTGAAAAAACTGCTGGAACGGGAGAAGCCGGAAACCCCTTAGTTTACTAAGGGCGCAATTATACACCACCCAGAGGTTGGTGCATTGCGTTCTCCGAAGGCTCCTCGCCGGAGGGCTGTGATTTTCCGCAGTCAAGGTCTGCTCCAAATCATACAGGGGACGCTACGCTTCCCCTGCGCTGGCTGCCGCCAGCTACCCTTTTGTGGACTTGCCATCTGGGGACATCTTGCGTTGCAAGCTGTTCCCAGCCGACAAGTTTCATAAAATATGCTATCTTTTTGATAGGCAGTGAAGTATAATAAAGTCAGTGACAAATTAGAAGTTGCGAAAGGAGAACAAAATGTGGGGAGTATGTCTTGATAGTAACGCCATACAAGATGGATTATTTCAGACCGTTATTCAATACAAAAGAAAAGAGAATGGTGAAGTGGTGATTATATCCCCAAAAACTACATACAAACTGGATATTAAGCATGTTAAAGAATTGTCAGCACCTCCCCAATATATTTATGGAGAATGTGTTTCCCCTTGTAATCATCCCGATATGATAGGTATAGTTTGTGATATTGCTTGGCATTTCAAGTTAAACTGCTATTTCTATATAATTAAAGTCAATGGTAGACCGAAAAGCAAACGATACTACGATGGTGATTTGAACCCTATT